>DAINZB010000022.1:4746-6447 GCA_036749135.1 Candidatus Nanopelagicaceae bacterium
AGTGATTTCACTTCTGCGTTAGTAATCTCTCGTGGTTCTGGGTAGCCAGGGAATGCGATTGGTGAAGGTGCAACTGTCTGCCATCCACCTTCTTCTGGTGTTGCAAAGGGATGATCGGAACCAAGCGCGGCCGCTCCACCTTTACGGCCAGCATGCGCGAGTTGTATTCCAATTTTTACACCTTGAGAGTGAACAAAATCAGTAACGCGTTTCCAAGCGGCTACTTGGGCATCGTTGTAAAGACCAGGACAGCCAATCGAAATTCTTCCTTCTGGGACTACAGCGGTCGCCTCAGCAACTATTAAGCCTGTTCCACCGGTAGCAAAGGATCCAAGATGAACAAGATGCCAATCACCGATGATTCCATTTTGGGCAGAGTACTGACACATCGGGCTTACCCAAATGCGGTTCGCGATAGTAGTTCCGCGAAGTGTGATGGGATCGAAGAGATGCGGCACTACTTCTCCTGAATTCCATCAGGAGTGTTGTGAACATTCTTAATGTCGCCACCGAGCTTTGCACCTTCACCACTGCGATTGAGTGGCTTCTTCTCGTGCTGATGTTCAGCGGGGACCGTGCCTAGGAGACCCTTTTGGAAATCCTCAAAGGCTTGGAGTACTTCGCGCTTGGTATTCATAACGAATGGACCCATCCACGCTACAGGTTCGCTAATGGGTTGACCGCCGAGAATAAGAACATCCATCTGCGGGCTACGTGACTCTTGAACATTGTTTGCTTGAATAACGAGAGTATCGCCATCGGTCATCACTGCGAGTTGACCCATCTGAACTGGTTGGCGATTTTCGCCGACGGTGCCCTTGCCATTGAGTGTGTAGACAAGTGCGTTGTAATCGGGACGCCATGGAAGGCGAAGTTCGGCTCCTGGTGCAATGGTTGCGTGAACCAAAGTAATAGGTGTTTGTGTTGAACCTGGGCCTTGATGGCCATCAACTTCTCCAGCAATCACGCGGATGAGAGATGTTCCATCAGTACTTGTCAGAAGTGCGACATCTTTCGCGCGCAAATCTTGATAAGCAGGGGCTGACCACTTCTTTGCGGCTGGAAGATTGACCCAGAGCTGGAAGCCATGGAAAAGGCCACCGGACATCACGAGATGTTCTGGTGGAGTTTCAATGTGGAGAATGCCAGCGCCAGCGGTCATCCATTGAGTATCGCCATTGGTAATGCTTCCACCGCCACCGTGATTATCTTTGTGGTCGAAGATGCCATCGATAATGTAAGTAACAGTTTCAAATCCGCGGTGTGGGTGCCATGGGGTTCCCTTTGGCTCGCCTGGTGCATATTCAACTTCGCCCATTTGATCGAGGTGGATAAATGGATCGAGATCGGCGAGATCAACACCAGCGAATGCGCGGCGAACCGGGAAACCTTCACCTTCAAAACCTTGCGGAGCAGTTGTCACAGATTTCACGCGACGTGGGCGTGCAGCAGGGTTCGCTATAACGCGCGGAAGGACGGTGAGATCACTGACGGTTACTGCTGGCATGAAACTGCTCCTCGCTTGAACGGGATAGTGTCCAAGTAGTTGAATATTGAACTAATCTGACAATGATAGAACGCAAAACCTTAGGGCGCTATTCCAGAGTTCGAGCAGGTTTTTTCCTCGAATACCTCGCTTTTCAGGCGAGGGTAGACGTGCTGAGGCGCAGATTTAAGAATCATAGTAAATATTGAGACTGA
>DAINZB010000022.1:6547-8074 GCA_036749135.1 Candidatus Nanopelagicaceae bacterium
GTGACTGACGTGACTGAGGTGATCATGAAAAGATGCGATATTTTCTAAATTACTTAATTTTCGTGGCTGTGAATATCTCTTAATCTCGCTTCGCCGATGTCAGTGGTGAGTTAGAAGATCTCGCCATGTTCATGACCCGTGAAATCAACGCTACTGCCGAGGAGCGCGTCACTGCGATTCTTGGCGAAGCTGCAGGTATCACGGTCCTCCAAGAACTCGTTGATATTGATCCCTTCTCTCTCAGCACTTCTGGTCGTATTGATTACCTTGCTGCTCTCGAGCGTCAGACTGGTTGGTTACAAGCTCTCATGCAGAGCGCCATCGTCGCAGTGGCCGGTTCTGAGCCAACTCAAGGAACTGAACTCTTCTCAACTGTCGATGATGCCGAACGTGAAGATGTCGCTCTTGCCCTTCGCCTCTCGGGTGCGAATGCCCAGCAACGCATTGATGTGGCGCGAGTTATCACTCAACATCTCCCTGCAACTTCCGCCGCTCTTGCCACCGGTGAAATCTCACTTGGACATGCAAATGCGATCGCAAAAGAGAGTGCTGAGATTATTCGTGCCGGTGCAACTCCTGATCAGATCGCTGAAGTTGAACGGATCGCCTTAACACATGCAGAATTTCACACCCCCACTCAAGTAGTTTCAAAGATGAAGGCTGCAATTGCCAAGTTAGCTCCTGTTGAATTTGAAGAGGCAGTTGCCGTTGCCCAGGAGCGACGGAGTGTTGATTGCTATCCGCAGGCGAATGGAATGGCTCAGATCGTTGCTTTACTCCCTGCGGCTGATGCTCAGATGGTGATGCTTGCCATCGATAAGCTTGCGCGACTCAACAAAGAACATGTGATTGAAGAGAAGAATCTTCGCGAGCGCCAGATGGCTAGATTCACAAGTGGTGCAAAGGTGGCGGGCAAGGCAGCCTTGATTGATCGCGAGGCGATCGCAATCGCACAGCGGATTGACGCCTTCCGTGCAGATGCCCTTACCCAGCTTGCAAATAACTATTTACAGTCAACCCTTGATCAAGGGGTTACTCACGGTCGTCCTGTGACTCTTAATCTCACGATGGATCTGCCAACTCTCTTGGGATTGGCTGAAAATCCTGGAAACCTCAAAGGCTACGGTCCCATCCCCGCGAGTGTCGCTCGCCAGTTGGCAGCCGATGCGAAATGGCGAAAATTTATTACCGATCCAGTGACCGGTGAACTACTCGATGTGGGTCGAAGTAGTTATGAACCTCCGCAGGCTCTGAAAGATTTTCTGACCTCGCGGGATCAAATTTGTAGATTCCCACATTGCAGACAACCGGCGCGAGTTTCTGATATTGATCATGCCCAGGCTTGGGAAGATGGTGGCGAAACCTCAAAGGTGAACATGGGAATGCTTTGCCGGCGACATCACAGAATGAAGACACACGGTGGATGGAAGTTGGAGAGTTTTGCAGATGGCTCATGCGAATGGGAGTCGCCATCTGGAAAGAGGTACTTCGTCCCATCGAGAAAGATGGATGAGGCGATGTGATTGA
>DAINZB010000022.1:8174-12779 GCA_036749135.1 Candidatus Nanopelagicaceae bacterium
AGCGAGCTTCGCGATTCGCTCGCTCGTCGTGGAGGTGCCGGGAATCGAACCCGGGTCCTCTAGCACTGACATAAAGCTTCTACGGGCGTAGTGCGCTAAACGTCTTCTCAGCCCTGACTCTCACGCGCACATGTAGTCAACGAACTCATTTAGGGAGTGGTTTCCCCGCTCACATCCCTAACACTGTGAGTAGGTAAGCTCTCTAGCGACGCTAGGTTCCGTGACGAGAGCGCGCACGGGCTAACGGATCACTATCGCTTATGCAGCGAGAGTTAGATCAGCGGCAGTTGTACTGGCGCTTATAGTTTTGTCACGGTTATTGGTTAACGAGATCATCCGGACTTCCTCGGCCCGCTTCCTTTATCCCAACGACTAAAGTCGAGACCGTTCACCCCCGTGGTTTAACACGAGAATTAGAAAGCATTCTTCTATTTCCCTATGTAATTGTTATGAATGATTGATTTTCACTCAGGCGACGGAACTATCTTTCTGGTCGCCGATCCGCTTATCCCCTTGAAAAACAAGAGGTAAAGGTACGGAACAGGTGAAGAGATGATCTTTCGATCAGATGGTGCGTCGCTTGAAGTAAGTGTAAAGAGTTCTCGTTGGAAAGCCAACTAGGGGCTGAACTCCCTTTCTAGAGAAGTTCCACAAGAGAACGTTGGGTTCAGATGTGGATTCGCCAGAGCGACGTAAATACTTGCTGAAACGGTCTGTGTGCAAACTTATCAGAGTGCAGTCAGGCTCTTACTAATCCTTACCGGATGTCCTGCGTGAAAGCTCACGCGTGACTTCACGATTGGCTTGCTTCTCCATGAGAGCATTGCGCTTATCGTGCGCTTTCTTACCTTTTGCAAGAGCGATCTCAACCTTTGCTTTGCCATCTTTAAAGTAGAGCGAAAGCGGTACGACTGTGAGACCTCCCTGCTTGAGCACGGAAGCCAACTTATTAATTTCGCGGGCATGCATCAAAAGCTTGCGATCACGTCGTGGCTGGTGGTTAGTCCATGACCCCTCGTTGTATTCAGGGATGTGAACACCACTTAACCAGAGTTCGCCATTATTAATCATTGCAAAGCCATCGACGAGTGATGCACGACCAGCACGTAGTGACTTCACTTCGGTACCCGTGAGCACGAGGCCCGCCTCATAGACATCCTCGATGAAGTAATCGTGGCGCGCCGATTTGTTCTGCGCGATCAACTTCTTACCTAGCTCTTTTACCATTTCGACTCACCTCGATTCCCATTGATACGTGCCAAATAGCACTCATTCACTAGGAGAAGGTTACTCGCTAAATCTGTGGAGAGTCTGTGGAGTTGAAGCCCTCGCCCACTAAACCCTCAAATACCCACTAGACCTTCAGATACTTGCGGAGCGTGATAAGCGATGCGAGCGCTGAGATAAAGAGACCCACTCCAAAGAGTTCAGCACTGCCGACCCAGACATCGCCCCATGTGAAGAAGCGGGTGAAGCTGAGGAGTGGAGCGACCTTAGAGTCGATTAGTAACTTAAAGAGTGAGAGAAGTCCGGTTGATATTCCCCAACCGATGAAGGCGGAGAAGATTCCTTCGAGAAGGAATGGGAGCTGGATAGAGAATGAGGATGCACCAACAAGCTTCATCACACCGGTTTCGCGCCGGCGGTTAAAAGCGGCAATTTTTAGAGTGTTGCTGATTAAGAGCATTGCAGTGATAACACTTGCGATACCGATCAGGAGTGCACCGTTACGAAGAACGTTTAGGAGTTTGAAGAATTTATCGAGAATCGTGCGCTGGTCTTGGACAGTATCGATACCCGGGCGACCTGCAAATGCACTCTGCACTACTGGGAACTGGGTTGGGTCCTTAAGCTTCACACGGAAAGATTCTGGGAGTTGATCTGGAGTTACATTCTGAGCAATTGCAGAGCCTTTAAAGCGCTCTTGGAAGTGCTGATAAGCCTGAGCTTGTGACTCATAAAAAACGGTCTGAACAACGGGAAGTGCTTTGAGATCAGCTTGGATTGAACTCCGCTGCGCATCAGTAACAGGACCTGAAGCACATGATGCTGATTCAGAGAGTGATCCGCAGAGAAACACTGAGACTTCAATCTTGTCGTACCAATAATCCTTCATAACGCGAACCTGAGAGTTGGCAAGGATTCCAATACCAAGAAGAGTGAGTGAGATTGCGACTGTTGTCATCACAGCAAGAGTCATCGTGAAGTTGCGTCGAAGCCCGATGCGGACCTCTTGTGCAATAAATCCTGCTCTCATCTCTTACTCGCTCTCTCTCATTGCTTCTCTAAATTTATTTGGTCGTTATCTCTAGATTTGAATCAGATCAACCTGTATATCCATAGACGCCGCGCACTTGATCGCGGATCACATGTCCGCCTTCGAGTTCGATAACGCGCTTACGCATCTGATCAACGATTCCAGCATCGTGGGTTGCCATAACAACTGTCGTGCCTTCGCGATTGATTCTGTCGAGAAGTTTCATGATTCCAACAGAAGTATTTGGATCAAGGTTTCCGGTCGGTTCATCAGCGATCAAGATCATTGGGCGTGAGACGTATGCACGGGCAATAGCCACGCGCTGCTGCTCTCCACCAGAGAGTTCATTTGGCTTACGATCGGCCTTCTCTTCGAGTCCGACAAGCTCGAGAACTTCAGGGACTTCGCGGTTGATCTCCTTTTGGGAGTAGCCAAGAACGTGCAAGGTAAAGGCCACATTCTCTGCAACAGTCTTATTGGGAAGAAGTCGGAAATCTTGGAAAACAGTTCCTACTTGGCGGCGAAGCTCAGGAATCTTGTGCTTTGCGAGCGTGGCAAGTTCCTTGCCTGCAACGATGATATTTCCAGAGGTTGGTGTCTCTTCACGTAAGACCAAGCGAAGGAAGGTCGACTTACCAGAGCCTGAAAGACCTACGAGGAAGACGAATTCACCCTTAGTGATATCGAGATCGACTCGATCCAGTGCTGGCTTCTCCTGCTTGGGATACAACTTGGTGACGTTCTCAAAGCGAATCAACGGCACACCTCCTAGAACGCAGGCGGAGCCTGACGCAATTAACGGAGCTGGCGGGGATGCCTGCTCTCCGGTACGAGTTCTAGTTTAGGTAGGAGTTGCGCTCAGGCGGGGTAAATACGCGCAGAAATGGCTGTGAGAAAAAACTGATTTGAGCGTGAATATCTGAACTCGCCCTCCCGAGCAACTTATTCAGTGGACTTTCGCCAGCGAATACCAGCCTCAAGGAAGCCATCAATATCGCCATCGAGTACGGCTGCGGGATTTCCGACTTCAAAATCAGTGCGGAGATCTTTCACCATTTGGTATGGGGCCAGGACATATGAACGCATCTGGTTGCCCCAAGATCCGGAGTTATCTCCTTTGAGCGCATCAATACGTGCGCGCTCTTCTTGTCTACGACGCTCCAAAAGTTTTGATTGAAGGACAGCCATAGCGGTCGCCTTGTTCTGAATCTGTGAGCGTTCGTTCTGGCATGAGACGACTATCCCAGTTGCCAAGTGGGTAATACGAACTGCTGAGTCAGTGGTGTTCACGCCCTGTCCACCTGGGCCAGATGAACGATAGACATCGACGCGAATCTCTTTTTCATCGATATCGATGTGATCACTCTGTTCCACAACTGGAACAACTTCAACACCGGCAAAAGAGGTGTGTCGGCGGCTCTGTGAATCAAATGGTGAAATACGAACGAGTCGATGTGTGCCTTGCTCTACTGAAAGAGTCCCATAGGCATATGGGGCACTGACTCTAAAGGTAGTTGATTTAATTCCAGCTTCTTCAGCATATGAAGTTTCAAGGACATCAACCTTGTATTCCTTGCGCTCGCAATAGCGAAGGTACATACGCATGAGCATCTCTGCCCAGTCCGCTGCTTCAACACCACCAGCTTCGGAGCGAATAGTTACAAGACAGTCGCGATCGTCATATTCACCGCTAAGCAGCGTAGTGACTTCAAGTTCACGGATTGCTTTGCCCACAGAATCTAATTCAGTCTCTGCATCATGCAGTGCAGTGCTATCTGACTCCGCTTGTGCGAGTTCGATAAGGATTGGGACATCATCCAATCTGCGACGAATTCCGCTGACTCGATTAATGGTGGATTGAACTCTGGACAATTTGCTGGTGACAACTTGAGCCTTTTCAGGGTCATCCCAGAGGTTCGGTGCGGAGGCCTCAGCTTCTAGGGTTTCAAACTCTTTACGCAGGCGTGGCAGGTCGATGACCTTCTCAATGCTGGTGAGGGTCGCGCTCAATTTGTCGATTTCGAGATCGTATTCACGGGCGGCCATGGGGAAAGAGTAGCGGGTAGCGAGGCCACGCCATAAATAGGTGGGAAAGGAACATTGTGGAGGCAACATTATGGAGGCAACATTGTGGAGGCAACATTGTGGAGGGTGATTAATCCAGGCATTTAATCAATCAAAGCACGTGAAATTCAATACCGATCGCTCTTCAAAGAATGTACCGCTCTTCAAAGAATGTACCGCTCTTCAAAGAATCCACCGTTCTTAAAAAAAATCACTCGTAATTCAACTCGCTGCACATGAATTTAGGTAACTCTCATCCACTAACGCATGGCTCATCCACTAAC
>DAINZB010000022.1:12879-16365 GCA_036749135.1 Candidatus Nanopelagicaceae bacterium
AATAATCCATTACTCTTCAATCAACGTGCGAATCTTCAATCTATATTGCTTGGTACCCACTTTACCGATCTTCAGTCAACCTCCAATGTGATTGCTTGCACTCAAAGTGGCGCTAATAGTGAGTAGATCATTCATAATGGAACCGCTAAGTACGGGTATGCGAAGAGTTGGTGCGATATGGCTTTCGAGGGTCGCGTGCAAAACATCTGCCTCGCATGCAAAATTCGAGATATTTACTGTGGAACCATGTAACGAGAGTTCAGATACCTCAGATACCAGAGATCTTTCTGCTGATTGGCAATCAACAGGCACTAGATAGGTGGGGTCACCGGTACTTGGATTTGTGCCAGCCATGACACGGTCCCCACTGTAATAACGATTGAGATCAACGTTGTGAGCTGCTCTAGAGATTGCAGCTTCGCCCATATTGATTAATTCACGCTTGGCTAAATATGCCCCCGAAATATCGATGATCGCGAATGAGAGTACTAGCGTGAGAAGAAAGAGGGAGGTGATCAACACCGAAAGAGAGCCATCTTCACGGTTAAACCATTCTTTTAACCCGAAAAAAATGGACCTCTTGGTGCTTGACTGGTTGTTTGGGAGAAGCCTTCTTGGGAAAAGTGTAGGAATCTTAGAAATATCTCCACGTGGCATCATCAATTCATTGTTTCCTCGCACAATCAACCACTACTCCGCCAAGCATCGACAACTTGCGTTGCACGTGCAGTACGTCCAGATGGGCTCTCAGTAATCTCAATAGTTACCTTGGCATCAGGAGTAAGACATGGCACTGCCTCACATTGCACCGACATGCTCAATATGGATTTTTCTCCGTGGGTGGGAAGTATCTGGTTCTGGTAGAGGGCAAGCACTTCATTCGCACGGACAGGCGCCAGTGTTTCACTTGGGCTAGTGATAAAAGCGCGCGCCACTTGTCTCGCAGCATTATGAAGATCACTGAGCCCTTGTGCCGTACTTTGAACTGAATTCAGGTAGAGAGCGAGAGGGATGAAGAGCGGCACCGCGATCATGACAAATTCCAAGACAGCACTCCCACTTTCATCGCTGAGTATTTTTTGTAATCTCCCTCTAATGCCAATCATCAGCCCTCTCCTGCCAATCATCAGCCCTCTCCTACTGTGACCCCAACAGAGGTGAACGCATCGCCTCCAGGCAACAGAGGCGTAAGTGAAGGCAGAGAATTTCGTTGTGCTCCAACATAGACCGTCCCGCCGCCGCTCAATGTGAACGCACTTGACGAGGTGAGTCCGTAGCTCGACAAATTTGATTGCGCTGTACTGCCGCCCTCTACATAAAGTCCACTCTGTGTTACAGCACTCTGCGTTTTATTATTCGCAATGTTACGAGTAAGCACCCCTACTGATATCTGCAAAATACTCAGCACAAGGACCATTAGCGGAATAAGAACTAAGGCACTCTCAACTGTCCCAGTTTGATCAGCAATACGAGCTCTGATTTTTCGGGACCACACTGAGGGAATCCTTTCACCGAAGTCTAGCCTCAAGATTCAAGCCTCAAGCTTCAAGCTTCAAGTATCGAACATCAATCATGGATTATCTAACACTGTTCATTGAATCGAGAGATCCTCTCAAGAGAGATTCAATTCGAGGAGCAGCGATCGTCCAGATGCCAGTCACAAGTCCCGTTGTCATGAGAACTACCAATACCCAACCAGGCACATCACCACGTTCATCGATGACTAGCTTCCTCACTCGCAGCGAGAAGTCATCTCGGAAATCTGATATGACCATGGCAAGTTTGAAAGTTGTTCTTTCGATTTTCAATTGCAGCATTTCAACTGTCGTCTCAATTTTTACTCGTTCACTTGTCACTCGATCACTTGTCACTCGATCAAACATTCCCCTCTCCTCTCTTACCGACATGTCACGCCTTCCTCTCTTCCATTTCTTAATGCTTTCCAAGATAGAACTAATACCTTTCTCATTTTTCTCCTTACTTTCCATACTTGTCCTCCCTCTTCTCGAGTGCCCTAATCGAGTTTCGCGTACTACCCTTCATTTCATTGCTCTGTGCCAAGCTTTGTGACAAGCTCTGTGCGATGCTCCGCGCATTCCCTAAGCCCCGCCCAACCCATTGCCTAGTGAGTAATACGACGGCCACAACGCAAAGAGAATCGAAATAGGCAGAATGAGAAAGACAATCGGAACCATGAGAGCAATCTCTGCCTTGCTCGCTCTATCTGAAATCAAAATCCTCTGAGCCTGCCGGACCTCTTCGACATGCCTGCCAACTACGTCGATTAGGGAGCTTCCTCGCTCAATCGATATCGCAAGCGAATCACAGAATCGGCGGATGATCGCTGAATCCACCTGTCGATTGAGGATATCGAGGGCCTGTGCAAGATTGAGTCCATTGCGCATCTCATCGACCAAAGGTCTCAGCAGAGAAATAAATTGCCCATCGCCTCTCTCGCTTATTCGAGCAAGCGCAGTCGATGGACTCATTCCACCACTAATCAAGATGGCGAAGAGTTCAACAATAAGGGGGAACTCGCTTTCGACCATCTCTCGTTCGCGATTTTTTATCCTGCGAAGTGAGAGCCCTTCAACCTTCTCATATATATCTGATCGAAATTCTTCAATACAAATGATGGAGAAATGGAGGAGGACTGGTGATACAACAAGTAGAGAGAGGAGAAAGTGCGAAATCTTCATCGGAAGATCCGTGGGACTTCTGGTAGTCGGCCAGCTCTACCCATCCATAGGTAAGCAGCAAAACTCATCACGACTCCGATGAGAAGCACAGTTACTCCACTTGCCGTAGAAAAGGCTCGGACGGTATTTGATTGAGTCGAGAGAATGAGGAGCAGGATCCATGGGGCTGCTGCCGCAATGAGGGCTGAATTTTTAATCCACCCATGCTTAGAGCGAATCTCTGAACGAAGAGCAACATCGCTCCGGATGAAATCACCGAGAGTGCGAAGTGTGATAGTTGTGTCCCGACTTCCTGTTCCCCGAGCGAAATTGAGAACTTCGCAGACTTGATCAGCTAGCGCATCATGAAATCTCTCTTTGATGACCTTAAAGACCTTTTCAAAGTCACCACTCTCTCGAAGAACGAGCTCACAAGCCTGAAAGGTGGATCTGGTTTGCGTCGGTCCACGCTGGGATAGATCGGCAAGTGTCTCCGCTAATGATAAGCCTGAGCGCAGGCCAGAGATTATGTGGTCGAGAATTTCAGGCCATAGTGCGGCCAGCTCTACTCGTTCGCGCTCGATTTTCCTCTTTCGCATGGAAATTGGCAGGCATCCGAGAGCTGCGGAGAAGGTAAGAGCGAGCAGAAGAGAATGAAGGAGCACCAGGCCTCCCAAAAAACCACCGACTACACAACCAATTATTTGGCGCTTACTTCCATTTACAAGAGCCACATAGTCGTGCCAAGCGATGACACTCTGTGAAGGCTGAAAGGTCCTCAATTTCTCGTCGCCCCCTGATAAGCCAT
>DAINZB010000023.1:0-15860 GCA_036749135.1 Candidatus Nanopelagicaceae bacterium
TATCGATTCCGTTCACGTCCATTCGATCTTGTCTCTACTCCATCAGCATGCGAGCACTGTGCCTCAGGATGCTCAATGCGTACCGATGTTCGTCGCGGAAAGACCCTTCGTCGTCTTGCAGGTGAAGATGCAGAAGTAAATGAAGAGTGGAACTGCGATAAGGGTCGCTGGGCATTTAAATACATCACCAACAAAGAGCGCGTAACGAATCCAATGGTTCGCGGCGCTGATGGTGAACTCCATGAGGCTTCCTGGCCAGAAGCACTTGCAGCCGCATCAGCAGGTCTTAAAGGTAAGCGCGCTGCAGTTCTGACCGGTGGTCGCTCAACAATTGAAGATGCATATGCCTATGCAAAGTTTGCGCGCGTTGCACTCAAGACAAACGATATTGATTTCCGTTCTCGCCTTCACTCCGATGAAGAGGCGGCCTTCCTTGCATCCATAGCAACGAAGCTCAATGTCTCTTATCGAGACATTGACTCTGCTGATCACGTGGTGCTTGTTGATTTCGAACCAGAAGATGAATCACCAATTGTCTTCCTGCGTATCTACAAGCAAGTAAATAAGCGTGGACTGAAAGTTTCTACAGTCTCACCAGTTCAGAGCAGAGGTTCTGAAAAATTGAAGGCGGAGTTGCATCCAACACTCGCCTCAATTTCTGGCCTCACCAATAAGTCAGTGATCCTGGTTGGTGAACGAGCTTCTGAAGTTATCGGCCAATTCACCGCCGTCACAAAACTTGCCGATCAAAGCGGTGCAAAGGTGGCATGGATTCCACGTCGCGCTGGTGAAGTTGGCGCACTCCTTGCTGGAGCGATTGGCAACCTCCTCCCAGGTGGTCGACCTCTCTTAGATCCAGCGGCCCGCGTGGATATTGCGAGCGCGTGGGGCGTTGAATCCCTTCCAGCCACTGCTGGAAAGGCGACATGGGAGATCCTTGAGGCTGCCAGTGATGGTCGCATAGACGCTCTTGTTGTGGGCGGAGTCGATCCACTCGATATTTCTAGCGAGGCACTTGGGCAACTTCTCAATCCATCAACCTTTGTCGTTTCACTTGAGATCTCACACTCCGCGATTACCGCAGTAGCAGATGTCGTTCTTCCTGTAGCAGCTGTCTCCGAGAAGAGTGGTTCATACCTCAACTGGGAAGGTCGCCCACGTACATTCGAAAAGGCGATCACGGATTCACTCACACGTAGCGATCTACGCATCCTCTCCATGCTCGCTGATGAGATGGGCGCTCCTATCAATCTGCCATCAACTGCGGCAACCGCTAGAGAGTTGCAATCGATTGGTATCTGGGATGGCGCATCTGCTCCAAAGCCAGAGGTTGCACTTGCACCGATTGCTCAACCAAGTGGCGATCAAGCAATCTTGCACTCATGGCGTCAGCTCCTTGACCTTGGAACTCTCCAAGGTGGCGAAGAGAACTTAGCAGGAACGGCTCGTCCATCAGAGGTCGTTATCTCTGCCCACCGCGCACAAACTCTCGGAGTTGTTAATGGTGATCTCGTAAAGGTTTCAACGGCGCGAGGCACAATCACCGCACCAGCGCGCATCGGAAAGATTTCAGATTCTGATATCTGGGTACCTCGAAACAGTATCGGTTCACAATGCATTGCCACCCTTGGGGCAGCAAGCGGACTAGTAGTAACGGTGGTGAAGGCATGAATGCAGCATCATTAATCGGTAAAGATCCAGGATGGTTGATCTTGGTCAAGGGCGTCATCGTCTTCGTGATCTGTGTACTTCTCACATTGATGTCGGTCTGGGGCGAACGTCGCATCGTTGCTCGGATGCAGATGCGTCTTGGGCCAAATCGCGTTGGTCCATTTGGACTACTTCAATCACTTGCTGATGGTGTGAAACTCGCGCTTAAGGAAGATCTCATTCCAAAAGCTGCCGATCGCATCGTCTTTGTTATTGCCCCAGTAATCAGTGCTACAACCTGCTTTATGGCCTTTGCGGTGATGCCACTTACTGGCAAAGTCCACCTCTTTGGTCATACAACAGTGATGCAATTGACCGACTTACCTGTCGGCGTTCTTTATGTATTAGCGATCGCATCAGTTGGTGTTTACGGAATTGTCTTAGCTGGTTGGTCCTCTGGGTCTACCTATCCATTACTTGGTGGACTTCGCTCGAGCGCACAGGTGATCTCATATGAAGTTGCCATGGGACTCTCACTCGTCGCCGTCTTTATCTATGCCGGCTCGATGTCCACATCAGATATCGTCGCTGCTCAGCACAAGTGGTGGTTTGCAGTAGTGCTCTTCCCATCATTCATTATTTACGCGATCTCCATGGTTGGCGAGACAAACCGCGCACCATTCGATCTCGCTGAAGCTGAAGGTGAACTCGTCGGTGGCTTCCATACTGAGTATTCATCTCTTAAGTTCGCACTCTTCTTCTTAGCTGAATATGTCAACATCGTTGCAGTCTCATCACTTGCTACAACGCTCTTCCTTGGCGGTTACCACGCACTTCCAGGTCTTGGCTTCACTGAGAATTGGTTGGGCGGTTGGTTTGGCATGGTCTGGTTCTTTGCCAAGGTTATTGGCTTCTTCTATCTCTTTGTCTGGTTGCGCGGAACTCTTCCACGTATGCGTTACGACCAATTCATGAAGTTTGGCTGGAAGGTTCTTATCCCAGTCTCACTCGTCTGGATCATGGTCGTCTCCACACTTCGCGTGATGTCAGCTCGAGGCGAGCCTCGTTCAGTTATTGCCGGATTTACCTTTGGCGTTGTTCTCTTGATTATGGCCGCATCATCTCTCTACGAACGATCTGTTCGTCAGGGTGCAGCAGTTGATATTCCAGATAGCAGCGTCGAACCATCATTCCCAATCCCACATGTTTCAGGGATCAATCGAGTGGAGAGCACCAATGGATAACATCACTCCTCGCGATTCCGAATTTGGATTAGAGAAGGCGGCCTCAGAGAGCGCGCCCATCCTTGATCAATCTGCCGGTAGCTTCTTCAAGCAACTCCAAGGCTTTTGGGTCACCTTCGTTACCCAGTTCAAGAAGGTCAATACTGTTCAATATCCAGAGGTAAAAGAGCCAACTGCAGAGCGATTCCATGGTCGCCATCAGTTGAATCGCCACCCAGATGGCCTTGAGAAGTGCATCGGCTGTGAGCTCTGCGCATGGGCCTGCCCAGCAGATGCAATCTATGTCGAGGGCGGAGATAACACGCCAGATGCTCAGTACTCACCAGGAGAGCGCTACGGCAAGGTCTATCAAATTAATTACCTTCGTTGCGTCTTCTGCGGACTCTGCATTGAGGCCTGTCCAACGCGAGCACTCACCATGACCAATGAATATGAACTTGCTGATGAATCTCGTTCAAAGTTGATCTTTGAGAAGGAAGATCTCCTTGCGCCACTTCGCCAAGGAATGTTGATGCCGCCACACCCAATGTATCCGGGCTCAACTGATACGACGTATTACAAGGGAGAAGTACCAGGTTCACACCCATCACAGGAGTCACATGCTTAATATGTCCCTCCACGTTGGTAGCACACATACTCCAGAGGCGGTGCTCTTCTGGGCGATGGCGCCATTGGCAGTGCTTGCTGCTGTTGGAATGTTGCTCGTCAAGAAGGCGGTGCACTCTGCGCTTCTTCTCGCTTGGGTAATGATCACGTTAGCAATCTTCTATATCGCTCAAGATGCCCTCTTCTTAGGTATCGTCCAAGTTGTCGTCTATACCGGCGCCGTGATGATGCTCTTCCTCTTTATTCTTATGTTGGTCGGTGTTGATAGCTCTGACTCTCTCGTTGAAAATATTAAAGGTCAGCGACCTGCTGCGATTCTTGCCGCTCTTGGATTCGGTGGACTCCTCACATCGCTGATCGGACGCGCTGTCACGCATACCGATGCAGTTGGCTTGTCACTTGTGAATGCGAATGGCAATGTGCAGACAATCGCACAATCTCTCTTCACACAGTATGTCTGGGCCTTTGAAGTTATCTCAGCACTTCTTATTACCGCCGCTCTCGGTGCAATGGTTCTTGCTCATAGTGAGCGTAAGCATGCATCCCAGCGCCAACTTTCAGTTGATCGCTTCCGCCAGGGTTCATTGGGCGCAACTGCTGGCCTGCCAGCCTCTGGCGTCTATGCCCGTCACAATGCCGTTGACGTTCCAGCGCTTCTCCCTGATGGAACTCCAGCACTGACTTCTATCTCACCAACCCTTGAAGCACGTGGTGACATCATCGCAAGTGAGCCATTTACACTCTCTGCAACAGAAGAGGAAGAGGATTAATGGATATCTCAAATTACATCTACCTCTCTGCGATCCTCTTCACGATCGGCGCCATCGGAGTAGTCGTACGTCGCAACGCGATCGTCGTCTTTATGTGTGTTGAGCTCATGCTCAATGCTGCAAATCTCGCCTTTGTTACATTCTCACGGATTAACGGAAATATCGATGGCCAGATTGCATCCTTCTTTACGATGGTTGTTGCCGCTTGCGAAGTGGTCGTTGGCCTAGCAATTATCGTGACGATGTATCGCTCACGTCGTTCAGCATCTGTTGATGATGCTAGTTTGTTGAAGCGATAACCATGACAACTCGTAACGACCTTGTCTATCTCATTGCACTTCCACTCTTTAGCTCTGCCTTCCTGCTTCTTCTTGGCAAGGTTGCTAATAAGTGGGGCCACCTCTTCGCTACTTTGGTCTCAGCTTCGACCTTTGGAATCGGACTCTATGAGTTCGTCGCGATGCGCAGCCGCGCAGGCGATGCCCGCGCTGCCACTCAGAAGATCTTCGAATGGATCTCAGTCGGCACCTTCAAGGTAGATGCCTCGCTGCTTCTCGATCAATTGAGTATCTGCTTCGTCTTACTCATCACCGGTGTTGGTACCTTGATTCACATCTACTCCATCGCCTATATGTCGCACGATAAAGATCGTCGTCGATTCTTCGCTTATCTCAATCTCTTTATCGCTGCGATGCTCCTCCTTGTCCTCGGAGATTCGTACCTCAACCTCTATGTTGGTTGGGAGGGCGTAGGTCTCGCCTCATACCTCCTTATTGGTTTCTGGAACGAACGTCCGGCTTATGCAACCGCAGCCAAAAAGGCTTTCGTTGCAAACCGCGTGGGCGATATCGGCCTCTCACTTGCGATCATGATCGCCTTCACCCAATTTGGTTCTGTCACATTTGCGGGCGTTAAAGCGGGTGCGCCACACGCATCACCTGCCGCTCTGACAGCGATCGGCGCCATGATCTTGCTCGCTGCCGCTGGAAAATCAGCTCAATTCCCATTGCAATCATGGCTTGGCGATGCGATGGCTGGCCCAACCCCAGTATCTGCTCTGATCCACGCCGCGACCATGGTGACTGCTGGCGTCTATCTCATTACCCGCTCTAACTTCATCTTTGATGCATCATCAACTGCACGCTTGCTCGTCGTCATTGTCGGAGCGATCACCCTTCTCTTCGGAGCGATCGTTGGTACTGCAAAAGATGACATCAAGAAGGCGCTCGCCGCTTCAACGATGTCGCAGATCGGTTACATGATCTTGGCAACAGGACTTGGCCCTATCGGTTATGCCTTTGCGATCATGCACCTACTTACTCATGGATTCTTTAAGGCGAGCATGTTCCTTGGCGCTGGTTCTGTCATGCATGGCATGAACGATGAAGTGAATATGCGTCGTTACGGTGGACTTGGCAAAGTTATGCCAATCACCGCAATCACATTTGGTCTTGGATATCTCGCGATTATCGGAGTACCACCATTCGCTGGCTTCTACTCAAAAGATAAAATCATTGAGACCGCATTTAACGCTGGTGGGACACGTGGTCTCGTTCTTGGTGGGGCAGCGCTCCTTGGCGCAGCGATCACTGCTTTCTATATGACTCGCGTAGTTGTGCTTACCTTCTCTGGAAAGAAGCGTTGGGATGATCAAGCCCATCCGCATGAATCCCCATCACTGATGTGGATTCCAATGGTTCTTCTCTCTGTGGGATCTGTGGCTTCTGGATACCTGCTCAGCAAGGGCAGCGCGCTCGTTCACTGGTTAGCGCCCGTTGTTAACCCAACAAGCGCTGAAGGTGGCAAGGAGCTCATGCGTCCGATCGTGGTTTCAGAACTTGCACTTGGAGTTGTCATTCTTGGTGTCTTCACTGCAATCGTGAAATATGGCAAGAACGTTCCTGTCGAAGCACCTCATGGTTCTGTACTTACTCGCTTTGCTCGTCGCGATCTTGGTCAGGATGATTTCAACCATCGCGTCCTCGTGCTCCCAGGCCAAGCTATTACCAAGGGCTTGGTCGCAATGGACTTCTCCTTCATTGATGGAGTTGTCAGAGCCGTTGGCTGGGTCCTCTCGTACTTCTCGCAATCCCTCAAAAAGGTGCAGAATGGTTATGTTCGTAGCTATGCACTCCTCATGACCGCTGGTGCAATCGCACTTCTCGCAACGATCTGGTTGGTGACGCTATGAGCTTTGTAACGATCCTAGAACTCGTCCCACTTATTGGATCTGGACTCCTCTTTGCTCTCCCTAAGGGGAATGCAAAGCTCATCAAGCAGAGCGCTTTCGCTCTCTCTGTAGTTACTCTCATCGTCTCACTTCTTATCGCCTACCGTTTCAAGACAAATGTCAGCGGTATGCAATTTGTTGAATCACGTAGTTGGATCGCTAACTTCGGAATTCGTTATGCCGTTGGAATTGATGGCATGGCGCTTGTCCTTATTCTGCTCACCACAATTTTGACTCCGATAGTTCTTCTCGCTGGTTGGAATGAGGCAGAGACCGGTCGCTGGAGTGTTCGCACCTTCTACGTATTGATGTTGATCCTGGAAAGCTCGATGATCGGTGTCTTTGCGGCAACCGATGTCTTCCTCTTCTATGTGATCTTTGAAGCGATGTTGATTCCGGTCTATCTCCTGATCGGTGGCTACGGTCGTGGCGAACGATCTGCCGCGGCGATGAAATTCTTGCTCTACTCACTTCTCGGTGGACTTTTGATGTTGGCCGCAGTTATCGGTATCTACATCATCTCTACCAATCAGATCGGTGGCACCTTCGATACTGCGAAGTTAGCTACCCTCCAGATTGATTCCGGAACTGAGAACTTCCTCTTCCTTGGGTTCTTCATTGCCTTCGCGATCAAGGCGCCGTTGTGGCCATTCCATACCTGGTTGCCTGGGGCTGCTAAATCAGCGACTCCTGCCACTTCAGTACTCCTCTTAGGTGTCTTGGATAAGGTCGGAACTTACGGGATGATTCGATTCTGTATCACTCTCTTCCCACATGCCACCAAGACATTTACACCAGTGATTATCGTTCTCTCGTTGATCTCAATCCTTTACGGTGCATTTCTTGCAATCGGCCAGCGTGATATCAATGGCCTGATCGCCTTTACCTCTATTAGCCACTTCGGCTTTATCGTCTTGGGAATCTTCGCGATGACATCGCAGGGGCTCTCTGGCGCAACGCTCTATATGGTGAACCACGGCTTCTCGACCGCTGCACTCTTCTTGGTCGCTGGCTGGATGGTTGCGCGTCGTAACTCCTCACAGATCGCGGACTTCGGTGGTCTACAGCGAGTTACTCCGGTTATGGCTTGGTCCTTCTTCATCGCTGGCATGTCAGCGCTCGCATTGCCAGGCATCTCCAGCTTTGTGAGTGAGTTCCTTGTACTTGTTGGAACCTTCACTAAATATCCAGTAGCTGCGATTGTCGGAACAACCGGCATTGTTCTCGCTGCGCTCTATGTGTTGATTACCGTTCAACGTTCACTCCATGGGCCAACGACATCAGGTAATGAGAACCTCACCGATCTCAATCTCCGTGAGAAGGTAGCTATCGCTCCGGTAATCGCCATTCTCGTTCTCATGGGCTTCTTCCCTAAGCCAGTACTTCATTGGATCAACCCAAGCTCTGCACAGACGATGCAGGCCGCTGGCGTGAGCGATCCACTTCCAAAGGCAGGTAAGTAATGTTGACCGCACCGCATCTCAACTATCAGTTGCTTGCCCCGATCCTTATTATTTTGGCTGGCGCACTTATCGGCGTTGGCGTCGAAGCCTTTGTTCGTAAGGCGCTTCGCGCACAGGTTCAACTTGCGATTGCGCTCATTTCAGTTATCGCATCCTTTGTGCAATTGCTTCGAGTCCGCGACCTCCGCTCTACAACAGCAGCGATCGCATCCTTCTCCTTTGATGGTGCAACAGTCTTTATGCAGGGTGCGATTTTGGTGCTCGCATTCTTTGCACTGCTCTTGATCTCAGATCGTGGCAATTTCGTTGCGCAGGCATCGGCAATTCCAGGTTCAGAGGATGAGCAACTCTCGATTACCACTGGTAAGAATCAGACAGAGGTCTTCCCGCTCACGCTCTTTGCAATCAGCGGAATGATGCTCTTCCCAGCTGCGACAGATCTGATCACCCTCTTTGTTGCTCTTGAAGTTCTCTCATTGCCGCTCTATTTAATGGCTGGCTTATCTCGACGTCGCCGGTTGCTCTCGCACGAGGCGGCGCTAAAGTACTTCTTGCTCGGCGCCTACTCATCAGCATTCTTCCTCTTCGGCAGTGCTTTCCTCTATGGATATTCAGGCTCACTCTCGCTCAATGGAATCGCTGCTGCCATCACTGGTAACTCCGGAAACGATATCTTCCTCTTGATCGGAACGATCTTCCTGATGGTTGGGCTGCTCTTCAAGATCGGTGCAGTTCCATTCCATTCATGGACACCTGATGTCTACCAAGGCGCCCCAACACCTATTACCGGCTTTATGGCTGCTTGTACCAAGATTGCTGCTCTGGGCGCGATGCTCCGTATCTTCTACGTCGCCCTTGCCGGCGATCAGATCCAGTGGCGACCAATTGTCACTGTGATCAGCATCGTCACCATGCTTGTTGGCGCGATTGCTGCAATCTCACAGCGCGATGTAAAGCGCACCTTGGCATTCTCATCAATCGCTCATGCCGGCTTCTTGCTTACTGGAATCGTTGCTCTCAACCAATCTGGCTTGAAGGCATCGCTCTTCTATCTCGTTGCGTATGGTTTCGCTACCTTGGGCGCATTTGCAATCGTGACGCTCGTAAGAGATTCATCTGGTGAAGTTACTGATATGAATCGCTGGGTTGGACTTGGTAAGAAGTCACCATTGATCGCTGGTGCATTCTGTCTCTTCCTCTTGAGCTTTGGTGGAATCCCACTTACTAGTGGATTTATTGCCAAGTTCTCAATCTTCACTGCTGCTTATGAGAATGGAAATATCTCGGTCGTCGTCTTTGGTGTGCTCACTAGCGCGATCGCTCTCTTCTTCTATCTACGCGTGATCGTGATGCTCTTCTTTACTGAGCCAAAGAGCGATGCCGTGACTGTCTCGGTCCCATCGCCTCAGGTCAGCTTTGTAGTTGCGGCAAGTGTGATTGTCACTATTGTTCTCGGTGTGTACCCATCACTCTTGCTCAATAGCGCACAGAGCTTCGCCAGCTTCCTTCGTTAATGTCACTAGGAATCCCGCAGCTCGATCCTGCCCTTGAAAGCACTCTTACCGCCGATATGGCGAGAGTTGAATCTTTGCTGCGCTCCCACATTGAGGGCGAATACCCTCTCGTTATTGAGACCTCACGCCACCTCGTTGAGGCTGGTGGGAAGCGCCTCCGTCCACTTTTAACTCTGCTAGGCGCTCAATTCGGTGATCCGACAGCCCGGGGAATCGTCGAAGCGGCAGTTGTCTGCGAACTTACCCATCTAGCGACGCTCTATCACGATGATGTCATGGATGAGGCGCCCCTTCGGCGTGGAGTTGAGAGCGCAAATAACCGGTGGGGAAATACCGTTGCGATTCTTACCGGTGACTATCTCTTTGCGAAGGCATCTCAGCTACTTGCTGATTTGGGGCCAGAAGCTGTTCGATTGCAAGCCGCAACCTTTGAACGGTTGGTGATTGGGCAGATCACTGAGACTCAAGGTTCGCCATCAGGCACAAATCAACTCGATCATTATTTGCATGTCATCTCTGGCAAGACCAGCTCTCTCATCGCAACAAGTATTCGCTTCGGTGCCATGCTCTCTGGCGCAGATGAGAAGACCATTGAAACTCTCACCCAATATGGTGAACTTATCGGAACTGTCTTCCAACTCGCTGATGATGTTATCGATATTGCGAGCGAGACAAATGAATCTGGAAAGACTCCAGGAACTGATCTGCGTGAAGGAGTTCCGACTCTGGTCACGCTCTATATCCTTGAATCGAGCGATCCAGCAGATGCGCAGCTCCGTGAAATTCTCTCAGCGCCGATCACTGATGAAGCGGTTGTTCAATCAACGCTGAAGGCACTTCGTGAGCACGAAGCACTTGCAAATGCGCGCCGCATTTTGATTACCTATGCAGATCAAGCCCGTGAACGGCTATCGACATTGGCAGATGGCCCAGCGAAGGACGCGCTATCAAACCTCTGTGAGGCGATCATTACCCGAACTGCTTGATCGAACAAGATCAATTCCGAGTGTGATCAACGCTCCCCAGATAATAAAGAAGCCGATCCAACTTGCCACCGACATCTTTTCGTGACGCACAACGACGCCGATCAGAAATTGCAGAGTTGGTGTGATGTATTGAAGTAGGCCAATGATGGTGAACGGTAGGCGATTGCCGGAGCCATTGAAGAGCAGTAATGGAATTGCAGTCACAACGCCAGCGCCGACTAGGAGCAAGGTAAGCCCAACCCCGTGGCCAAAGTGAGATTTACCCTGATTAGCTAAGAGGAGTAAGTAGCCACCGTAAAAGGGGAGTGAGATGAGCGTCTCGATCGTCAGCCCCTGCAAAGCAGGTATAGCTAGCTGCTTTTTGATGACTCCATAGCTTCCCCAGGAGAGCGCGAGAGCAAAGGCGATCCATGGTGGCCGACCATAGTCGATGGTGAGTACAAGAACTCCCACGACTGCGATCCCAACTGAGAGCCATTGAAGTCTGCGCATCTTCTCTTTAAGGAGCAGGACACCAAAGGCGATGATGATCAGCGGATTGATGTAATAACCAAGTGCACACTCAACGACATGGCCATGGTTGACGCCCCAGATATAGACGAGCCAGTTAATTGAGATGAGAAGTGAGGTGAGTGCCAACTTAAAGAAGGTCTTAGCGTTCTTCATCAACTTCAATGTTGGAGTTAATTGGTGCAAGAGTGCGAGTGCAATGAAGCAGACGAGAAGTGTCCAGACAGATCGATGAGCAACAATTTCAACTGGACCAGATGGCTTCAGTAGCGGCCAATAAAGTGGGAAGAGACCCCAAATGCCGTAAGCGCTTACACCAAAGAGGAGACCGAGTTTGTAACTCTTCATTTAGCGGTAGTTAGTAAATTGAACTGCAAACTCCCACGGATGATCTTTCACCATGGCGATTGCAGTTTGGAGATCATCACGGCTCTTGCTCGTGACACGAAGTTCATCACCTTGGATCTGAGTCTTGAGAGACTTTGGTCCTTCATCGCGAAGTAGTTTGGCAATCTTCTTCGCATTCTCGGTTGAGATACCTTCTTTTAAGGTGCAGGCAATTTTGTAGGTCTTACCGCTGAGCTGTGGAGCACCAGCATCGAGGTGCTTGAGTGAGACGCCACGCTTGACCAATTTATCCTTGAGTACTTCCAAGGCGGCCTTCGCCTTCTCTTCAGTATCAGCCTCAATATTGATCTTGCCCGTGCTCTTTTCGAGCTTCGTTCCGGTATTTTTAAAATCAAAGCGGGTATCGATCTCGCGCTCGGCCTGGTTAAAGGCGTTATCTACTTCCATCTCATCGATCTTTGAGACGATATCGAAGCTGGAATCAGCTGCCATTTACTGTGCCTCCTGAGTGCGAATTGCTTTGCGTGAAAGGGCGATGTGTCCTACGAATCCTACGATGAGAGCGAAGATGATTCCGACGTTTGCGAAGGCCCATGGACCGGTTTTTCCGCCGATTGCACCCATGAAATAGCCCTGCCACGAGAGCCAGGATGCCATGGTGTTGGTGACGAAGCCCCAACCAATAATCGAACCAACAATAACGAGTCCAATGCTACGCAGGTTATAAGCACCATAACGTCCTGAGTTCGTGAAGAGATCTACTTCGTTGTAATCGCGCTTGCGCATAACTACATCGGCAACAAAGATCGCAGACCACACTGCGACCGGAACTCCGAGTGTGATGATGAAGCCTTGGAATGGCAGGAAGAAGTTCTTGGAGATCCAGACAATATAGATCGTTCCGATTGCCATGATTGTTCCGTCAATACCGGCAGCAACGTGGCGCTTAACAGGCAACCCAATCGAAACGAGAGTGATTCCCGATGAATAGAGATCGAGAATGGCGCCACCAACTAGACCGAGAACAGCAACGATGGCAAAGGGAATGAGGTACCAAGTAGGAAGTTCTTTTGTGAGAGCACCAATCGGATCGCCAGCAATTGCATCACTCAATGATTTAGAACTACCTGCGAGCAGTGATCCATAAATAACAAGTACTACTGGAACGATTGATGCTCCGAAGACAGTCCAGGTCACAACACCTTTGCTTGAGGTCTTGCGCGGTAGGTATCGTGAATAATCCGCCGCTGAATTAACCCAGCCCAGCCCAATTCCAGTAATTCCAAAGATGATCGCCCCAACAAATCCTTGAATATTTCCGGATTTAATGGAGCTCACGCTATGCCACGAGATCTTTGAAACGGTTAGGGCGATATACCCAATTGTCAGAACGATGGTTGCACTCGTGAGCCACCGTTGAATCTTCATAATCATCTGAAATCCGAGAACTCCACCGAAGATTGTTAGGCCAGCGGCAAAGAGAAAACCAATAACTCCGGCGAGATTGTGGTTGATATGGCCGACACGGGCGAGCACGGTCTGAGTCGCAAGCGTTGCGAGTGAGACCAGAATCGTCTCCCATCCGACAAAGGTGAGGTAGGAGAGCAGACCCGGAAGGCGATTGCCCTTCACACCAAAGGCAGCCCGAGAGAGGGTCATGGTTGGGGCGTTTGAGCGCTTACCTGCGAGGGAGGAGATCGCCACTACTAAGAATGAACCGACCGTTCCGATGATCGCCGCGAGAGTTGCCTGCCAGAAGGAGATCCCAAAGCCGAGGAAGAAGGAGCCGTAGGAGAGGGCTAAGAGGCTGACATTGCCTGCTGCCCACGGCCAGAAGAGTGAGCGGGCAGTGCCGCCGCGCTCTGACTCAGAGATGATGTTGATGCCATTGAGTTCTAGTCGCCCTGAATCGGCCGCGCCCCGTTGTGTGGTCATTGCCGCAGTCTAACGCCAGTGACAATAAATTGGCTTGCCCTCTGAGTTACGGCTAGATTGAAGAAATGGAGACCAGCAAATACACACTCGCACAAGTCGCTAAGACGATCGATTCCGCACTCTTAAAGCCGGAGATGACGATTGCCGAAGTTATCGCGGGATGTGAGATGGCGAAGAAATATCACGTCGCATCGATCTGTTGTCGGCCAGCGGATGTCGCCCTTGTTGCGGAACAACTCAAAGGTAGTGACGTTCTTGTTGGCACCGTTGTTGGCTTTCCTCACGGCTCCTCATCAACAAAGGTGAAGGTCTTCGAGACTGCGCTCGCTGTTGAAGAAGGTGCTGTTGAGATCGATATGGTGATCAATATTGGTTACATGAAATCTGGGATGTATGACGAAGTTCGTGATGAGATTGCTGCGGTAGTAAAAGCGGCAGCGGGATATCCAGTGAAGGTTATTTTGGAGAATGCCTACCTCACCAAAGAAGAGATCGTGAAAGCTTGCCACCTCTCAGAAGAGGCCGGTGCACATTATGTGAAGACATCGACTGGCTTTGCTCCGACTGGAGCGCTCCTTGAAGATGTGAAACTTATGCGCGCATCAGTATCGCCGAAGATGAAGGTAAAGAGCGCAGGCGGCGTAAAAAATCTCGATATGTTGCTCGAATTTATGGATGCTGGCGTTGATCGCTCAGGAGCAAGTGCAACGGCTGCAATGCTCGACGAGTACATCGCGCGCTTCGGGGCTTAACCCGAAACTTTATTCAGCTGCGATCTTTGCGTAGGCAGGCTTGACGATATTTTCGATGATAGCCAAGCGCTCCTCAAAGGGAATAAATGCGCTCTTTAAGGCATTCACCGTCACGCGCTGAAGGTCTTCAAAGGTCCAATCAAAGGCATCGACGACCTGGTTCATCTCATGGCTCATAGATGTTCGGCTCATGAGGCGATTATCAGTATTGAGCGTGACCCGGAAACGGAGTTTCTCGAGGAGTCCGATCGGGTGTGAGTGAATATCTTTCGCGGCTCCGGTCTGAAGGTTTGAGGTTGGGCAGAGTTCCAGTGGAATGCGACGATCGCGAACATATGAAGAAAGAAGTCCTAGCTTTGGCTCGCCACCGCTGAGATCGATATCGTCGACGATGCGAACGCCATGGCCTAAACGCTCAGTGCCACACATCTGAATCGCCTGCCAGATGGAGGGGAGCCCAAAGGCCTCACCGGCGTGAATAGTGAAGTGGGCATTCTCTTCACGGAGATAATTGAATGCTTCGAGATAATCAGATGGCGGGAAGCCATCTTCTGGCCCAGCGATATCGAATCCAACGACGCCTTGGTCTCGGAACTGAACAACTTTACGTGCTACCTCATTAGCAAAATCATTTTGGCGAAGTGCGCAGAGCAGTTGAACAACGCGAATGGTGAAGCCTTCTGCCTTTGCATCTGCCATGCCAAGTCGGAATCCCTCAGTTGTTGCCTCAATAACTTGGTCGAGGGTAAGCCCTTTTTTAGTGAAGAGTTCTGGTGCACCACGAACTTCTGCGTAGACAACTCCATCACGAGCAAGATCAATGACACATTCACGGGCGACGCGAATGATTGCTTCACGGGTCTGCATAACTGCGATCGTGTGATCGAATGTTACGAGATATTTTTCAAGTGAACCCGAGTTACATGAATCTTCAAACCAATCAGCTAACTCTTCTGCATCTGTCGAAGGTAGTTGATAGTTAATCTCGGCTGCGAGATCGATGATGGTCTGTGGACGTAATCCGCCATCGAGATGATCGTGTAGGAGCGCCTTTGGCACGCGCTTAATTTGATCCCGAGTGGGCTTTGCCGTGAGAGTCATATCAACCTTCGATTCGTTCGATGATGAGCGGAAGACGTTCTACCTTCTCACCTGTTGCTGAAATCTTTGTGGATCCCTGGAGAATTTCTAGTGCACGTTCGAAGCGCGCTGGTTCATCGGTGTGAAGAGTGAAGAGTGGCTGGCCTGCGGTGACCTGATCACCGGGCTTCGCATGCATTTCGATACCCGCACCGGCTTGGACTGCTTCACCTTGGCGAGAACGGCCTGCGCCTAAGCGCCAAGCGGCTATACCGACCTTCATGGCATCCATGGCGATAAGTTCACCACTGCTATCAGCGGTAACAATATGTTGCTCCTTCGCCACCGGCAGATCCGCATCAGGGTCTCCGCCTTGGGCAGAGATCATCCGGCGCCAATGGTCCATTGCGGCACCATTTTTGAGTGCATCGGCAGGATCCATGAGTGGTGTGATCTTTGCGGCCTCGAGCATCTCGCGCGCAAGAATCAAGGTCAGTTCAACGACATCTGATGGTCCACCGCCGGCAAGGACTTCAACTGATTCACGAACTTCAAGAGCATTTCCGGCAGTGAGTCCGAGTGGAACATCCATCGCGGTAATAAGTGCAGTGGTCTTAACGCCAGCTCGAGTTCCAAGTTCAACCATTACCTTGGCAAGTTCACGAGCCTCAAGTGGATCGCTCATAAATGCTCCGCTACCGGTCTTTACATCAAGAACTAACGCAGAGGTACCTTCGGCGATCTTCTTACTCATAATGCTCGATGCAATAAG
>DAINZB010000024.1:0-2366 GCA_036749135.1 Candidatus Nanopelagicaceae bacterium
TGGGTGATGCTCTCTCCGAGAACAGTTCCGGTACCACCGGTAGGAGATATGAGTCCTAGAAGCATCCGGATAGTTGTGGTCTTTCCCGAACCATTGGGTCCGACAAAACCGCAGACCTTGCCGAGTGGAACGGTGAATGTTGCGTGCGATACCGCAGTGCGCTCTCCATAGACCTTGGTCAGGTCGGTAACGGAGATCGCCTCTTCTAAGCCCTGATTCATGCACTGACAGTAACGCGTACACTTCGCATGTGAGCGGAAAAGAGCGCCCTTGGGGATATCGAGAGAATCTTCACGGCAAAAACCCAGATTGGGAGTTACATCCTGATACTGAGAGTATCCGTGCTGGCCTCTCACGCTCAGGTTTTGGTGAGACAGGTGAAGCTCTCTATCTCTCATCCGGTTTTACCTACTCGAGCGCCGAAGAGGCAGTTGCATCGTTTGCTGATGAGACTGACCACTTCTTATATAGCCGATTCCACAATCCCACAGTTGCGATGTTCGAGAAGCGTCTCGCTGCACTTGAAGGTGCGGAGCTTTGTGCGGCAACTGGTTCGGGAATGTCTGCGATGTTTACATCGATCGCCTGTCTCGTTTCACAAGGTGATCACGTCGTTGCATCGGCTTCGATGTTTAGCTCCTGTTACGTCGTCCTCTCCGAGTTCTTACCCAAGTGGGGCGTGACAGTTGAATTTGTTACTGGCTCAGAGAAGTCAGATTGGGAGAAGGCGTTAAGCCGCCCAACAAAAGCTGTCTTCATTGAGACCCCAAGTAATCCCATGCTTGAGATTGTTGATATCGCAATGGTGAGCGAACTTGCTCACAAAGTTGGCGCAACTGTGATTGTTGATAATGTCATGGCCTCACCAATATTGCAGAAGCCGCTCCAACATGGTGCAGATGTTGTGATGTATTCAGCGACAAAACATATTGATGGTCAAGGTCGCGTACTTGGTGGAGCGATCCTCGGTTCAGCCGATTACATCAATGATCATTTCCAACCATTTGCACGCCATACCGGTCCTAATCTCAGTGCTTTCAACGCCTGGGTTCTTCTCAAATCACTTGAGACGATTGGCATGCGCGTTGAGCGCATGAATTCGAATGCCCAAGCGGTCGCTGAGTTTCTAGCCTCACACTCAAAGGTATCTGCAGTGAACTATCCAGGACTGAAGAGCCACCGTGGTTATGAGATCAATGCTCGCCAGATGAGCGGCGGCGGAACAACCTTGAGCTTCGAAGTAAAGGGCGGTCAATCAGCGCTCTTTGCAGTGATGAATGCCCTTAAAGTTATTGATATCTCGAATAATCTTGGTGATAGCAAGTCTCTGATTACACATCCAGCTTCAACAACCCATCGCCGACTCGCTCCTGAATTGCGCGCTGAACTGGGTATTAATGACTCACTTGCACGACTTTCCGTTGGTCTTGAGCACTCAACAGATCTCATCAAGGACCTTGAGCAAGCCCTCAAGTAATTCTTACTTCAGCAAGACTCCAGCAACAAGGAGAACTGAGTAGGCGCTTAAATACGTAATCGACCAGTGGAATAACTTTGCCGCTGACTTTTCAGATTCTGGGCTGTTGATCTTGGTGAGTGTTGTTCCAAATCCCAGTGCCAAGATAAATGTGATTGCTGCAGTCCACCATGGAAGATGAGCACTTTGGACGACCGCTAAAGAAGTAAGAAACATTCCGGTGGTATGGAGCAACATCTGCATCTGAACATTTCGAAGCGTTGCTACAACCGGAAGCATTGGAATTCCAGCGGCGGCGTAATCATCTTTGTATTTAATGGCGAGCGCCCAGAAATGCGGTGGGGTCCAGAAGAAGATCAAGGCGAAGAATAGCCAAGCAGTGAGTGAGAGTGAGTTAGTAATTGCTGCCCAACCAATGAGTACTGGCATACATCCAGCGATACCACCCCAGACAATATTCTGAGAAGTGCGGCGCTTCAGACCCATTGTGTAGAAGATGACATAGAAGAGAATCGCAAGAGCAGTAAGAATTGTTGCCCATACTGTTGTAAAGATATAGAAAATTGCGAGCGAGATAAGTGTGATCGCTGACGCGAAGATCATTGCAGCGGTCTTGGTGATGTCACCATTCACGAGTGGTCGCTTATTTGTTCGTGCCATCAATCGGTCAGATTCAACTTCAATCACCATGTTGTAAGCATTAGATGCGCCGGCAGCAAGGGTTCCACCGATCAAAGTAGCAATAGTGACTTTCAGCCCAGGAACACCGCCCGCAGCTAAGAAGAGCGCCGGAAGGGTGGTTACGAGTAAGAGCTCGACGACTCGTAGTTTCATCAACGCGACATATGGGCGGATGAGAGTGGCGGGCATGGAGAGAACTCTAGAGGTT
>DAINZB010000024.1:2466-4619 GCA_036749135.1 Candidatus Nanopelagicaceae bacterium
TCGTAAATAACTTTGAGATCGGGTTCTCGCTTAATAGCGACGAGCAATGAGGCGATAGTCCGAGCGGAAACTCGTGTCTCATGCGAGAGGCCATTTCCATCTTGAACAGCAAGGCCCTCACTCGGAACATTTAAATCCTTGAGAGTCTTCTCAAATGCAGATTGCAGTCCGGTTGAGTCACCTGGGAATCCAAGTTGATGCGCGGCAGAGTGAGCGAGTCGATCAGCCAAAACGTTGTCACTCCACAACAATGTAAAGTCAACGATCTCACTCAGCGGTGGTGATGAGATAGATGCGATCGGATCTGTCACAAGTTCTTTTACGGCAGAAGCACCGGGAAGAACCTTCGTAGTGATCGCTACTCGCCCCTTGAAAAATTTTTTCAGTCCATCTGCATCGGTTGCATAGACATCTTTGTAGTAGAGCGTCATCTCATGCATTTGAGGATTTTGTTCTAGAACTTTGTTAACAAGTTCAGGTGCATAGGCCCTGTGATATTTCTTTGCTTCGAAGGCGCTATCCGTCAACCATGGATCACTCTCGCCAGTAAGTACGAAGGCATCTGGCTGAGCGGTCGCATTAATGGTTGTGACAAACTTCTTATCTGCGCCAAATGCTTTAAGGGCAGTAGTTGTTGAAATCAACTTCAAAACTGAGGCTGGTGCGCGTAATTTCTCAGCGCCCTTTGCAAAGATCGTATCGCCGGTCGCTGGATCCAATACCAAGATTCCAGGGTTATAAAGCGTCCGGGACTTGGTAAGGCTTATAAAACTCTGTGGGATCACTAATGCGTGAGCGGGAGTGATGACTGTCATTCCAAGCGCACCTGCAAGGACGACCGCTAGCGCAGCTCGTAGGCCCCTTGATCTCTGATGCATGGGTGGATTATGCCCTGTTCTCATCTCTATTTAGAGTTATGCCATGACAAAGGCAGAGATTGGTCCTGGGGAGTTCTTCCCTGTTGTTGGTGTTGGGCCACATCCGGAACCTTGGCCGATCGGCGATCAATACGATCCTGAGCTGTTGCGCAATGGCGATCGTCGTAATGTCTTAGATCACTATCGCTATTGGAGCGTCGCAGCGATCGTCGCCGATCTTGACACCAAGCGTCACGATTTACAGATCGCGATCGAAAATTGGCAACATGATCTCAACATTGGTTCTGTCGTCCGAACCGCAAATGCTTTTAACGTCTCTAAAGTGCATATCGTTGGCAAGCGCGACTGGAATAAGCGCGGTGCGATGGTGACTGATCGATACCTTCATGTGCTCCATCATCCAACTGTTGCCGATTTTAAAGAGTGGTGTGATGACAATGGCGTTCCAATCATCGGTATCGATAACTTGCCGATCTCGAAAGAGTTAGAGAAGTCATTTCTTCCGGAAAAGTGCGTGATGTTCTTCGGCCAAGAAGGTGCAGGCATGTCCGATGAAGGCGTTGAGATTTGCGAAGTAGTACTTGCTATCAGGCAATATGGATCGACTCGATCCATGAATGCGAGCGCAGCTGCTGCCATCGCTATGTATGCCTGGGCGATGCAGCACCTTAATTAATCTTCAATAACCTCAGTAACTGCTGCGATTCGGCGATCAATTTCATCGGCTTCTGGCATGCGGCCTAAGGTACGCAGCACTGCTGAAATGCGGCGCTCGATCTCGATTATAAATTCAAAGTCGCGGTTATCGCTCGCCTCGGTTGAAATCTCAAGGACGCGTTCAAGGGTCGCCAATCCATCTTCAGTCTGGCCGGTATTGATCTGCGCCTTACCAAGTTCGAGGAGTGAATATGTCTCGCGATGGTGGTCATGCGCTGTCGAGAAGACATCGAGTGACTTCTGCGCAGCAATCAAGGCACCTTCAGCATCACCAAGTTCAGTCAGGCAGTGCGCAATCTTCTGGTCGCATCGTGCCACGTTAATAACTTCCTTGAGCTTCTTAAAGAGCGCACGAGCTTCCTGGAAGGCTTCGGTAGCCTCTTTGTAATTCTTCAACTCGCGTAGCGCGCAGCCAATTAAATGAAGGTCATTCGCAGCACCCGAGTCATTGCCATCAACAAGATGTTCCTGAACGCAATCGCGCATGCATTCGATGGTCTTCTCGTACTCTTTCGATGAGTACCACCACTCACCAAGTGTGCAGGCGAGATCGATCGC
>DAINZB010000024.1:4719-15153 GCA_036749135.1 Candidatus Nanopelagicaceae bacterium
GTGAGAATGTCATCCTGGCCGAGATCGTCATCATCGCTCATGGTTGTACCCCCCTGTAGTGCTTTCCCAAACACTAGTGGGGAAGGTCGCTAACCTGCAGCGAAACGCGGGCAGATAAGATGAAGCCATGACCAATCCTGATGGCAGCGTAAGCCGACGCAACCTCCTCAAATTGGGGGCTGTCGCCGGCGCATCCTCGCTTTTGAGCGCTCTTCCAGCCGGGATTGCGGAGGCTGCCTCCCCGGATATCTCCCATGGATCTCGTTCGATGCCACAAGTCGCACTCACCTTCCATGGTGCCGGCGATAAGGCGATGGCGAACAAACTACTTGGCATTCTCAAGAGCACGCAGACACCAGTTACCGTCTTTGCAGTTGGTGCCTGGCTCAAAGCCGATAACTCGATCGCAAAGCAGATCCTTGATGACGGTCACGATCTCGGAAATCACACGATGAATCATCTGCAGAGCAAGACTCTCTCTGCGACAAAGTTGGACTCTGAGATCTCAGGCTGCGCCACCGAATTAATCTCATTGATTGGCAATCACGGAAAATTTTTCCGCCCTTCGGGCACTCAATATTCAACGGCTCTGATTCGTAAGACTGCGATCAAGTATGGGTATAAGAAATGTATTTCTTATGACGTGGACTCTCATGATTACCAAGATGTCGGTAAAGCGGCAGTCGTCAAAAATGTCATGGGCACCGTCAAGAATGGCAGCATCGTGAGCCTTCACTTCGGCCATCAGGACACGATCGATGCTCTTCCAACTCTGCTCACCCAGTTACATGCAAAGGGTCTTGCCCCAGTAACTCTCTCAACGATGTTAGGAACCATCTAAATGAAGCATAAGAAGTTTCTGGCAGTACTTGCTGCGGCTCCACTTCTCTTTGGAACAGCGAGTGCAACAACTCCGCTAGCTGGAATGCCTGCTGTCACCGATCCGAACGATATCTATGCTGCCGATCGCCCCAATCAACTCTCCCCTGTCGTTGCTAACTTCCCAGAACGCGTCTACGTTCCGAATCACACATCAAATACGCTGACGGAGATCGACCCAAAGACTTTCAAAATTATTCGCACGATCAAGATGAAGCGTGGACCACAACATGTTGTTCCTTCATGGGATCTCAAGACTCTGTGGGTGAATAACAATGAAGGAAATTACTTAACGCCAATCGACCCAATGACCGGCCTTGCTGGAAAGCCGGTTTACGTTCATGATCCTTACAACCTGTACTTCACGCCAAATGGTAAGTATGCGATTGTGATGGCAGAGGCAGATAAGCAGCTTGTTTTCCGCGATCCCCACACAATGGCAATCAAAAAGACACTGCCCGTCCCTTGTTCTGGGGTTAATCATGCCGACTGGACGAAGGATGGCAATCACTTCTTGGTGAGCTGTGAATTTAGTGGAACTCTTCTCTGGGTCAACACGGCAAAGATGGCGATTGAAAAGGTCCTGAAGTTGCCAACTACTTCAAACATGTCGCCAATGCCACAGGATGTAAAGATTTCTCCTGATGGTTCGACTTTCTACATCGCCGACATGATGTCTGATGGTGTTTGGGTTATGAAGAGCGACAAGGTTGGTGCATTTACTTTGATCAAGACTGGTAAAGCGGCACATGGCTTGTATGTCACTCGTGACTCCAAAACGCTACTCATCACCAATCGCGGTGAAGGGTCAGTCTCTGTTCTCCGATTTAGCGATAACGCACTCATTGCCAAGTGGAAGATCCCTGGCAATGGCAGTCCTGATATGGGCGGTATCTCTGCTGATGGCACCCAGTTCTGGGTCTCTGGCCGTTATAACAATGTCGTCTACGTATTCGATATCGTCCATGGCAAGTTCCTACGCAGCATTAAGGTAGGAAAGGAGCCACACGGACTGGCCATCTACCCTCAGCCTGGTAGATATTCGCTTGGCCATACGGGAGTATTTAGATAATGAAAATCCGCTTCGATATTCCTCAATGGGTAGGTCGGCTGACCTTCCTCCTTGGCGTATTGAATCTAGCTGCGAACCTCTTTAGAAAATTCCAGCCTGTAGCTCACAAACTTAATCACTATTTTCCAGTTCTCATAAATTCCACCGCGTTCTCGACCGCCCTCTTCACATCTCTTGTTTTAATCTTGGTCGCGCGCGGACTTGGGCGTCGCAAGCGCCGTGCCTGGAACTTCTCAGTCATCGTTTTGATTATCAACGTCACTGCTGAATGTTTCCGTATTCACAAGCATTGGGTTCAGGTTGCGGCCAATCTTGGATTGCTCGTCATTCTCCTGCTTACTCGCAAAGAGTTTTATGCAATTTCTGATCCAGCAACGAAGCGACAACCTGTTCGAGTCTTCTTCCTCATTCTCTTCTTCACAATCTCCGCCGCTCTTGTTATGGTCTATTTCCGACATGGACATCAAATTGTTGGAAACCCAAGTTTTAAGAATGTCCTGCTTACCGTCTTAGAAGGAATGGTCGGCGTATCTGGTCCCGTGGAGTTTGTGAGCCAAAGGGTCTCGGATACCGTTGAATTTAGTCTCGCAGCACTCGGAATATTCACCATCATCATTCCGCTCTACCTATTCTTCAGACGAGTGACGCCACTACCAAAGATGAGTAATGAAGATATTGAGACCGTTCGAAAGCTCATTAAGCACGATGCCGATCAAGATTCTCTTGGATATTTCGCAACCCGTCGCGATAAGAGCGTCATCTGGACTGAGAATAAAAAGGCAGGAATCGCTTATCGCGTTGAGAGCGGAGTCATGCTCGCAAGTGGCGATCCATTTGGTGAGTTCAGTTTGTGGCCAGATGCCATCGATGCCTTCTTAGAAGAAGCCCGCCTTCATGCTTGGACTCCAGCGGTCATGGGTGCGAGTGATCGCGGCGGTGAAGTCTGGGTCGAACATGCCAATATGACCGCATTTGATATCGGTGATGAAGCGATCATTAAAGTAAAAGATTTCACACTTGAAGGTCGTCCAATGGCCAATGTTCGCCAGATGGTTAACCGGATTAAACGCAAGGGTTATGTTGCATACACAGCTCGTTGGTCAGATCTTGATGTCAATATTCGTGTTGAGCTACGTGGACTAGCAAAGAAATGGCGCTACGGAGTTCCAGAGCGTGGTTTCTCGATGTCAATGGATCGCTTCGGAGAAGATATCGATGGCGATGCTGTCATCACTATTGCAACTCTTGGTGACGAGATAAAAGGACTTCTCTACTTTGTTCCTTGGGCTAATGAAGGAATCTCGCTCGATCGCATGCAACGCGATCGCGAAGCTGACGCTGGTGTGAATGAATTATTGATCGTGCAAACAGTTGAGTGGGCCCGTGAAAATAAGATTGAAAGTATCTCTCTCAACTTTGCAGCTTTCCGTTCGCTCTTTGAACGTGCCGAGAAGATCAGCGCCGGCCCGATTACCCGTGGATCACGCAATCTGATCCGCTTCCTCTCAAACTTCTTCCAAGTCGAATCGCTCTATCGATTCAATGCAAAATTTGATCCAGAGTGGCAGACCCGATATTTGGTCTATCCAAAGGCGATTGATATTGCGAAAATTGGCTGGGCAGCAATCAAGGCGGAACAATTTATTGGAAGCTTTAGATCAAAGGCAGTTAAGGAGTAGTCGCAACTGCGACTGGGTTTTGCTCGTTGATCCATTCAAAGGCCGTTGATACAAATGGTTTCCAAACGTTCGTGTTATGGCCGCCGATCGGAATTGGGATATAACGAATTGGAATCAAATTCGAAGCATCCTTCATGAAGTTTGCCGCTGCGATCTTTGTGAACTTATCTTTCTGGCTTGCAATAATCAGAAGATGCTGTGTTGAAGGCGTCTTCTTGAGAGATGCAATGAGGTCGTACTCATTTGTTAAGAAGTTCTTTTCGCGCTTGCTCACACCGAGTGAGAAGATCGGTTTGAAATAGCCAGCGAGTGAGACGGCGTTTGAATACAAATCTGGGTGGCGAATAGCGACTTCTGCTGCACACCAGCCACCTGTCGAATATCCAAATGAGGTCCACGGGCGTGCATCAATACCAATAAAGCGCGTCGCGAATTCATGCATGTCAGTCGTGATCCAGGTTTCGACCTGTGGGCCACCGACAAAGTTAAGGCATTCAGTATCTTGACCTGGTGCAACATTGATCGCCGGGATTATTGCAATTGTGTTTTGGACTCGACCAGCATTCTCTAAATTCTCAAGTGTTGTAATGCCATCCATGCTGCCGATCCAGGTTTGTGGAACTCCCGGATATCCAGGGAACAACTCAACCACCTGATAGTCGCTCCCGACCGATGGTGAAGATGGATTTGCTTCCATCTGGGCTGCAATCTTTGGTGGAAGTACAACAAAGACGACATCAGAAATTCCAGATGTAGCACCCTTAATTACTTCGCGGAAGATCAGACTTCCACCAGCAGTCCTACGTGCTTGAGCGATATCTTTTGCGGAAATCTGGGCAAGGAGATTTGGCGCAACTGCAATCTTTGAGAGTTGATTCTTACTACCGAATAGATCTCCCCAGCTCGCATAGAACTCACCTGCTCGGTTGATGGTGATACCAGCCGAGGCGAGGGCGAAGACCTGGATAAAGATGATGGCGCTAACCCGGCCAGTGATGTGTTGCCACTTGGTGGGGGTGAGCTTGTGCCAAAAGACGACCGTGAGCACAAGTGCAATGAGCGTGACCAGCCAGAAGAGAACCTCGGTACTGAGGCTGGAAATCAGGAGCACACTTAAGTCTATCGAGAACGAGTATCATTACTCCACGTGCGTTTCTTAAATAGCCCCTTATTTGATCTCACCTACGAGGATGTCTTCCTCGCCCCAAGTCGCTCAGAAATTTTGAGCCGGATGGATGTCGATCTCTCCTCCATCGATGGAACTGGAACAACTATTCCGCTCGTCGTCGCCAATATGACAGCAATCTCTGGTCGCCGCATGGCTGAGACGATCGCCCGCCGCGGTGGCATCGCCGTTATTCCTCAAGATATTCCACTTGAGATTGTCGCCCAAGTGATTTCTTGGGTGAAGTCACGCCATACCTTCTTTGATACCCCGGTTACTCTCGCGCCAACCGACACCGTTGCTGATGCGCTCGATCTCATTAATAAGCGCGCTCACGGTGCGCTCATTGTGGTTGATGGTGATAAGCCAGTTGGAATCGTTACTGAAGCAGATTGCGAACGTGTTGATCGCTTCACACAACTCCATCTCATCATGTCGCGCGATTTGATCACGCTCGCAGATACCGTTGAACCGCGAGAAGCTTTTGATTTACTCACTTCACATCGCCGTCGTCTCGCTCCGGTTGTAAACAGCGCAGGCAATCTCGTTGGAATTCTTACCAAGGTCGGCGCACTGCGTGCGACGCTCTACTCACCTGCTCTCGATGCAAAGGGAAAGCTTCGTATTGCAACTGCAGTTGGAATTAATGGCGATGTTGTTGCGAAGGCAAAGGCGCTCATCGATGCAGGGACTGATGTCCTTGTTGTTGATACCGCACATGGACACCAAGCAAAGATGATTGAAGCGCTCAAGGCGATTCGCACATTGAGCCCAACAATTCCAATTGTTGCTGGCAATGTTGTAACTGCCGAAGGTACTCGCGATCTTATTGAAGCTGGTGCTGACATTATTAAAGTTGGCGTCGGACCAGGAGCGATGTGTACAACGCGGATGCAGACCGGTGTTGGTCGCCCACAATTCTCTGCTGTGCTCGAATGTGCGGCCGAAGCCGCTAAACATGGAAAACATGTCTGGGCGGATGGCGGAGTTCGCCACCCACGCGATGTCGCGTTGGCACTTGCTGCTGGCGCATCACAAGTCATGATCGGATCATGGTTCGCTGGAACGTTGGAATCACCCAGTGATCTCAACCGCGATTCAAATGGCCGCCTTTACAAGGAATCGTTCGGTATGGCCTCTGCTCGCGCCGTAGCGGCGCGTACCGCTAGCGAAGGCGCCTTCGATCGCGCTCGAAAAGCCTTATTTGAAGAGGGAATTTCCTCATCACGCATGTATATCAACCCAGCCCGTCCAGGTGTTGAAGATCTGATCGATGAGATTATCTCTGGTGTGCGATCAAGCTGTACATATGCTGGAGCGAATTCAATTCCTGATTTCTTTGCCAAGGCGATCGTTGGAATTCAATCGTCATCTGGTTATGCAGAAGGAAAACCACTTAATCAATCTTGGAAGTAATTCTTCCTAATCGATTTCTCGCTGAGGGTCATTCGAATCATCGAATGGCTCTTGCGGTTGTGAGAGCTTCCAATACATATAAATAATAAAGACGCCGAAGAATGGCCACTCTGCAACATAGACCCAACTGCGGTGATTGCCACCGAGTGCGCGATCTAATTCAAAGAAGGCCATTAATACGCAGAGTGGAACACCCCATAACACCCATTTGCGATGTGGATCTGGTTGATTAGTTGGAGGCTGAACTTCCTTACTCATCTTCTGCCTCCGCTAATCGTTTCTCATTCTCAAACCAATCTTTCGCGGCTAAGACTATCCACATTGAGTCGATCAACATTCCCATCGCCCACATAATTGCGCCACCAGTGTGCTGATCACTAAGTCCCATCGACATCGATGTGTTCTGTGGCAGTGAATGGAGGACTCGATTTCCTGAATAGAGGAAGAACCCAGTCATCGTCTCTGGCAACATCATCGCGAAGAGCGATAGAACGCGCTGTGAGTATGGAACTGGATATGGGTGCGGGTTTCCTTCCATCACTGGGTAGTAATAGATGACTCCACCGAGCAAGAAGAGAATTAGCTCCAGGCAATGGATATTGGGGTCCTTCATACCCGCGTTAGCGAGCGGTGAAAAATGGGTCGCGACGAGAACAACCAAAAAGATTCCGAAACCAACTTCAGCCTTAAAGAGCAGTCGGATTAATCGATTCCTAGCGAGCGCAGCTGCGACTCGACCCGCTCGACTCTCGTTGGCCCCGAGAAGTAGCTTGAAGGGCGAGCCCAAGACGATCAATGGCGAGATGAGCATCATCAGAAGGATGTGCTGAACCATATGGACCCAGAAGGTGTTCACTGCCTTGTGAGGAACCGGACCAACCAAGACGATCGCCATTAGGGCGATAGCGAGGTAGAAGAGACCCTGCCGAATTCGGCCAACGGTTCGCTGCCTCTTAGCCTCGTTGGCATACCAATAGGTGACTGCTGCCAGGGTTGCGGCAAAGGCGATATCCCAGATCGGGCTTAGTTTCACGACTTTCGCACCGGCTCTCAAACCTCATTCTCTCTCAGGAAATTGTTATAAAAACGAAAGGCCCTGATCTCGGAAAGCCCTTCACCTTGTCCCCTATTAAGCGTACCCTCACGAGTAAGGAATTCCTCACGGATATTTCACCCGACTTTGAGAGAAGCGGGACCCTCATGAGAAAGAAGGAACAAGTGGAAACCTCCACGCACGAAGTGTCGGGAGGTAAGCGCTTGATCAGCGCGGTCGCCTTCCTCATATTTGGTGTTGCAGTTGTCGCGACCGTGGGGTTCACCCTCCACGCCGTCTCTGCTGATCCTCAACCAAAAATGTATGCAGCCATAAACGGAACAATTGATTACAACGGGAAGACGCTCAAACACGCGTTTATCACTGAAGGTGTTTATGGAGATCCAATCTCATCTAAAGCCCACGGTGCTTCGGGTGGATCACACCTTAACTGGCCGTCATACGGACCTTCGACGCACTTAGTTCTTCCTGCTCATGCTTACGTCACAATGACGTTGCATGTCTATGACAGTGGCGAGAAGCTCAACACCAATTACTTCGCGCGCGTTGTCGGAACCACCGATGGCAACGCTACCTTTGACGGTGCTGCCGCTTCTTCAATTCTTCCAACTGAAGTTCAGCACACCTTCACACTTCATGGACTTCCTACTTCGACACAGGATCCACTCTTCGTAAATATCCCGCTTCCTCGTGTTCAGACAGATGACAAAGGAAACAACATTCCAACAAAGGACCCAGGCACTAACAACACTGGTCATACTGTCGTCTTTTCATTTGTTACTGGAAGCGCTGGGGAATATGTCTGGAACTGCGAATATCCATGCGGTGATGGCACCTACGCCAATTTCGGCGCAGTGATGGGCCAAAACGGATACATGTCTGGAAAGGTGAGTGTCGTCAATGGCTGATCACAATGCTGAGCAGTTAGCTCCAACGCCAGGAGAGCGCGCGAGTACTTTCTTTAAGCGCCAAGATGTAGTGCGCACTGCGATCTACTTCGTTCTCTGGACTGCACTATTTGTTCTCCTTGGCACGCTCTTCTATCCAAAGTGGATGCCAATGATCATGTCAGTGGAGATGAAATCCGCTGAGAAGATTATGGTCTGGTTTACTGTGATTTCCGCGCCTATTGCAGCGATTGTTCTCGCAGTAGCGACCAATGCATTCCTCAATGGCCACCGTGGGGATACTCCTCCACCTGATGGCCCAGCGATTCGCACCAATGGCCCAGTCGTTGCAGTATGGACAATCACCTCAACCGTCTTTGCACTTGTTGCGATTGTTTGGGGTCTCACTGAGATGAATGGCCAAGCGGTTGCGGCAGCGAAAGATGCAAAGAGTGCAATCACTGTTGAAGTCACTGGCTCACAGTGGCTCTGGACATTCAAATATCCAGCACAGGGTATTGAGACTCATGAGCTCAATCTCCCAGTGAACGTTCCAGTGGTATTTGATGTTCACTCTGCAGACGTCAACCACTCATTCTGGCCGGTTCAACTCGGTGTCAAGATCGATGCGAATGCGCAGACAACGACAGTTATTCATACGACTCCAATCAAAATTGGGCCGATCGATGTGAAGTGCGCAGAACTTTGCGGCCTCTATCACGCATATATGGAGACAAATGGCGCGGTGCAGTCACAGAGTGACTTCAGCGCTTGGGTCACTGCACAAGGAGGACACAACGCATGAGCACTTTAGATAAGACACACACAAGTTCACGACCAGTTCCTAATCCAAAGCGGAGTCTGATCACCCGCTTACATATGGGTACTGGTTTTGTTGTGGGAGTGATCTTTGCATTAGCGGCTTACTACGGTTTACATCACGTCTATGCGACTTACACCGACAAGGTCCAGGATCCAATGTCGAGCCATGACAACAACATCATTCTCTTAGGAGCGATGTTCGCTTGGTCAATCGGCTTCCTCGTAGGTATCGGTGCATTTATTGGACCGTGGCGTTGGCTCATCGGTAAAGATCTCACTGATGAAGAGATTCTCTACATGGCGGGCGATGGCCAAGGCACTAAGCGTTATTTCAAGTACTGCACCGACCACAAGGTCGTTGGAATTCAGTATTTAGTAGGCGTGATGACGATGCTTGGCGTCGGTGGAACCATGGCAATGATGATCCGTACCAACTTGGCTCGTCCAGGTGGACACTTTGTTACCGCGACCGTCTACAACTCACTCGTTGGTTTGCACGGAATCACAATGATTATCGCGATGATTATCGTTGCAACCGGCCCATTCGGTAACTACATCATGCCAATCATGATCGGTGCTTACGATATGGCCTTCCCTCGCCTCAACGCTTTGTCATGGTGGGTTCTCTTCACTGCGATCCCTGTGCTCTGTAGCGCGTGGTTCCTCGGTGGTATCCCAACTGGTTGGACCGCTTATGCGCCGCTGAGCGTTCAAGCTGGGCCAGGTATGAATGCCTTTATTGCAACGATCATTATCTTCGCGGTATCAACTGCAGTTGCAGGTATGAACATCACAACAACAGTTGTTGCAATGCGTACCAAGGGTATGAAGTGGAACCGTGTTCCGATCTTTGTGGTTGGTTCAACAATTTCAGTTGCACTTGCTATCCCAGCATTCCCAACATTTATGTTGGCGATGGTTCAAACTGGACTAGATCGAACATTTAACACTGGCTTCTACGATGCCCACATGGGTGGAACTGGCTGGCTTTACGCCAACCTCTTCTGGATCATGGGTCACCCTGAGGTATACGTGATCTTGATTCCTGGTGTTGCTGCACTGATGGAGATCGTTCCGGTCTTCGTACGAAAGCCACTCTTCTCGTATAACGCAGCGATCCTCGGATTCGCAGGTATCGCCGGACTTTCGATTCTCGTTTGGGCTCACCATATGTACATGGCAGGTTGGGCACCTTCGCTCAACGGTCCATTCATGGTGACGACTGAGATGATCTCGATTCCAACCGGACTCCTCTTCCTCGTTCTTATTGGAACGATGTGGCGCGGAAAGCCGTGGCTGAAACTACCTATGCTCTCTGTCTTCGCATTCTTATGGGACTTCATGATCGGTGGAATTACCGGCATCTATCTCTCAGATGTACCTGCAGATAGCTATCTTCACGGTTCAATGTTCGTTACCGCGCACTTCCACTTCACACTGATGGGCGCAGCCCTCACTGG
>DAINZB010000025.1:0-1193 GCA_036749135.1 Candidatus Nanopelagicaceae bacterium
CCATGCCAACTCTTTACGGATCAACATATTGCGTTTGCCATCTTCAACACTCATCTGGCGAGCACGCTCTGCCTTTGAGAGAACATATGCAGAGTAGCCGCCTTCATATGTCTTGATCTCGCCATCGACAACTTCCCAGATCTGATCTGAGATCTCATCGAGGAACCAGCGATCGTGCGTAATAACCATCACCGCTAAATCGGTACGGGCCTTGATATGTGCTGCGAGCCAAGCAACACCTTCAACATCGAGGTGGTTTGTTGGTTCATCGAGGAGCAAGAGATCAAGGTCAGCAACTAATAATTTGGCCAGATTTACTCGGCGACGTTCGCCACCGCTGAGCGAGTGGAAATCCCGATCTAAGAGATGATCATCAAAGCCACCGAAGAGTCCCGTAAAGATCTCTCGGATATCAGAGCTGGAAGCCCACTCGTGCTTCTCTTTCTGGCCTAGCACCACATCGCGGACACTTGCACCCGCCGCTGCAGTATCAGCTTGGTTAAGAATTCCCATCGAGAGGGATGAGATCTTTGCGACGCGGCCACTATCGGGCGCTTCAATTCCGGCAATAACTTTCATGAGCGTCGACTTACCGCCGCCATTTCGCCCAACAACACCGATTCGCTCGCCAGCATTGATGCCGAGAGAAACATTGTCGAGCAGGGGCTTGATCCCAAAAGATTTCGAGACCGCTTCAACATTGATGAGATTTTTCACGGCCACTGGATGATTCTAATCGAGGCGAGATAGGCTGGGGAAATGGCTATCACTGACCGTCAATATGCGCTCGATTTAGATGCGATCGACCCGCTCGCAAAGTTCCGTGACGAATTCATCAATAACACTCCAGAGATGTGTTACCTCGATGGCAACTCACTTGGTCGACTTCCAAAGCGCACAGTTAAGGCCGTCAATGATTTCATGCTCAATGAATGGGCAAATGAGGTTGTCGATGGTTGGTCGCACTGGATCGATGAGGCACAACCAACCGGAGATCTCATTGGTCGAGCTGCCCTTGGCGCAGGTCCCGGACAGGTTCTTGCCTGTGACACAACATCTGTGAATTTCTATCAGTTGATCGGTGCAGCTCTTTCAGCTCGTCCTGATCGCAAAACGATCATCATTGACGCAGCTAACTTCCCAACAGATCGATATATCGCGCAGGGATATGCCGATCGTCTCGGACTCAATCT
>DAINZB010000025.1:1293-11766 GCA_036749135.1 Candidatus Nanopelagicaceae bacterium
CCAATCCAAGGATGGTTCGCACAACGCAATCAATTTGCGATGGGCCCAGAATTTGAGAAGAGCGCTGATATTCGCGGATTCCAGATCGCCAGCCCATCGATTATGGGATTGCGAGCAATCAGAGCATCCTTTGAAATCATCGAAGAAGCCGGCATCGAGGCTATTGCAGAGAAGTGTGCAAAGGGCACCGAGATGATGATCGCCCTCTTTGATGAATGGCTCGCACCGCTTGGATTCACTCTCAACACATCACGCAATCCCAAAGAACGAGGTGGTCACATCTCATTGGTGCACCCAGAGGCAAAACGGATCGCTGTTGCGCTCCGTAAATTCGCACATGTGATTCCTGATTACCGCGAACCAAACTCTGTTCGTGTTGCGATCAGCCCACTGCCAACAAGTTATGTTGAAGTCTGGGATGGCTTCCAACGTCTACGCGATCTCGTCAGCACTCGCCAGTACGAGAAGGTGCAGGTCGACTCACAACGAGTCAGTTAAAGGCTATTACGCCTTTAACCAGACTGTTGTGTTCTTAGGAAGCTTGCGGCCCTTCAGTGGGCTGCTGGAATGAAGGATCTCGCCCTTTGGTAGCGTGAAATCAGCGCCATCAAAGTTGGTGATGCAATGCCAACCATTCTTGCGAGAGAGATGTAAGACCTGAGGATCACCAGTCTTAATCCACTCGAGCTCTTCGGTCGTCTGCAACTTCTTGCGAAGCTTGAGCGCAGTGCGATAGATATCAAGGGTTGATCCCTTGATCTTTGACTGAGCCTGCATAGAAAGAGCTCCGTACTCACGAGGTTGTGGCAGGTGAGCTTTACCGGAACCGAATCCAAATGATGAGCCGGTTGATGTCCAAGGGAGAGGTACGCGACAACCATCGCGTCCCTTTTCGATATGAATCTCTGCAACGCCGGTAATCATCTTGCCCTGCTTCTTAAAGAAGGCACGCTGCGGCTTGCGGACAATATTGCGCTTCCAATTTGGATCCTGGAGATCCTCTGGCTTGAGATCTGCGACTTCGAAGAGGCCAAGCTCTTCACCTTGATAGATATAGGTAGAACCAGGAAGGGACATGATGAACATCGCCGCTGCGCGAGCGCGCTTCTGCCCCAACTCAATATCGACCTTGATCGACTTTCCATCGGTAAGGAGCCACTGGTTGTAATCAATTCCCTTTGGAAGACCAAACTTTGTCACTGTGCGAACCTGATCATGGTTGTTCAGTACCCATGTTGACGAAGATCCTGACTCCGCCGCAAGTCCAATATTTTCAGTCACAACGCGCTTGTAATCCTTGGCAGAGAAATATGTTCCAAGAAGATCGAAGTTAAATGCCTGACCGAGTTCCTGTGGTGATGCATAAAGAGTACGGCGAGCCGCTGGGACATATGCCTCAGCAACTGCAACGCGTGGAGGGTTATATTGATTAAATAGCTTGCGCCACTCTCTATAGATCGTATGGACATCATCGCGGTCAAAGAGAATATCTTTTCCATCTTGTCTGACATTCATAGAATCGATCTTCGTATATGACTTATCGAAGCGCTTGAAATCCTTCTTCAGCGCATGAGCGACATCGATACGGAAACCATCAACGCCACGATCTGACCAGAACTTCAGAGTCTTGAGGAAGTCGAGTTGAACTTCGCGGTTATCCCAGTTGAAATCTGGTTGTTCTGGCGCAAAGAGGTGGAAATACCACTGGCCATCTGTGCCATCAGCATTCTTCGTGCGAGTCCACGCAGATGGTGCAAAATGCGATACGAAATCATTAGGTGGGAGCTCACCATTCTTACCGCGACCATCACGGAAGATATAGCGGTTGCGTTCCTTCGAACCGGGCTTTGCAGCGAGCGCAGCCTGGAACCAAACGTGCTGATCTGATGAATGGTTAGGAACGATATCGACAAAAACGCGAATACCTTCAGCATGAAGAGCCTTGAGCATCTCATCGAAATCTTTCAGCGTGCCGAGCTTTGGATCAACGTTGCGGTAATCAGCGACGTCGTAACCACCATCGGCGAGCTCTGATGGGTAGAACGGTGAGAGCCAGACAGCGTCAAGGCTCAAAGATTTTAGATACTTAGCGCCTTCTGTAACACCCTTGATATCGCCAAGGCCATCGCCATTTGAATCTTTAAAGGAGCGTGGATAGATCTGGTAGATAGCGGCTTGGCGCCACCAATTTGCATCGTTCTTAAGCATGATTTCCTTTGCAGATAGGTAGGAGAGTTCGAACGTTTAGAACTACTTAACAGCACCCAGCGTTACACCACGTGAGAGCGTACGTTGGAAGATCAAATAGAAGATGACCGAAGGAATAATTCCGAGCAATGCTGCTGCGGCCTGAGTCGTCGGATCACTTGTGTATTGACCGCTTGTGACACCCAATGAGAGTGAAACAGTCTGATTTGCGTTATCGGCAAGGAGAACGAGAGGGATCAAGTATTCGTTCCAGACCCAGACGAAGAAGAATGTTCCAAGAGCGAACATCGTTGGACGGACGATTGGCAAGACGATATTCCAGAGAATTCGACGCGGGCTCGCTCCATCAACTTTTGCAGCTTCCAAGATTTCGGTTGGGAATGAACCCATAACGACAGAGAGCATGTAGGTACCGAAGGCGCTATAGATCACAGAGAAGATAATCACCAAGACCCAGATTGAGTTGAAGAGGTGTACCTGCTGCGATAAACGATAGAGCGGGAATACAAGTGATTCTTGTGGCACGGTAAATACGACCATGAAGAGTCCAAGGATGAAGTAACGACCACGAATCTTTCCGATGCCGATAGCGAAGGCTGTTAAGAAGCTAATTGCCACACCAAAGAGCGCAACAAAGAACGAGACGAGGAACGAGTTCATCAACTTCTGTGGGAAGTTCACATCAGTCCAAAATGCCTTAATGCTGTTAAGGAAGATGTGGCGTGGGAGCGCCAATGGACCATGGTGCAAGAAGTCGACAGGCGTCTTCACTGCATTGACGAGGGCCATCCAGAGTGGGAAGAGCCAGACGAGTGAGATCAAGATGACGGATGCGAAGACGATCCATGATGAGACGCCGCGACGCTTGAGGTTCTGCTTTCCACGGCTTGGGGACCAAATCTTGCGACCCACTGCTGCCTCTAATGAGTTGCTCATAGGTCTGCTCCTTTACGGTTCTGGAATCTAAAGAGTGCAATAGAGAAGATCGAGAGCAGGATCATCAAGACTGTTGCGATCGCTGATCCATATCCGACCTTCTGGGTAGTGAAGAAGTTGAAGTACGAGAAGAAGGCTGGAACATAGGTGGATGTTCCAGGTCCGCCACCGGTCATGATCTGAACTGGTGCGAAGATCTTGATCGCAGCGACAGCGGTCGTCAAAATTACGATAGAAATTTCTGGGGCAAGCTGCGAGAGGGTAATAACGCGGAAACGCTGCCACCAGGTAGCGCCATCGAGTGATGCCGCCTCATGAAGCGCTGGGTCGATGCGGCCCATACCGGTAATAAAGATTGTGACTGTGTATCCAATTTGGATCCAGATCAACATGATCGAGATTGCAAGGACAGCGGTGTGGCTATTTCCTAACCAGTTAGGTGGATTATGAATTCCCACCGATTTCAAAACGGTATTGAAGACACCGGTGTTTGGAGAGAGCAACCAGTTCCAGAGAATTGAGATAACAGTGATCGGAATAATTTGCGGCATAAAGAGGCTAGCGCGAACAAATGTTGTCCAGCCCTGACCGAAGTACGGAGAAATAAAGTCAAAGATAAGTGCTCCGAAGAGGAGTCCTAGGACTGTTGGGATAAGTGACATCGCGGCGATGAATTCAGCTGCGTGTGCAAAGGAGACCCAGAACGTTTGATCGTGATAGAGATCAACGTAGTTCTTCCAACCGATGTAACGAGGAGTGCCGTAACCATTCCACTTATAGAAGCTGGTCTTTACATTCTTAAAGAGTGGGTAACCGATAACGGCAGCAAAGGCGAGGATTCCAGGAATTGTGTACCAGTAATAACTGGCACGACCATCGCGCTGATTGCGATTCTTTCTCTTCTGGCGCTCACTCACCACTGTGGCTGTACTCATTACTTCGGGTCCTTAATAAAGATTAGTTGTGCTGTGAAAAACTGATTTTAAGAAAACTGAGCAGGTGCACCTAGTGGCACACCTGCTCAGCCTTACTTCTTATCTACTAGCGTAGATGAGCGATATTACGGCTTGTTAGCAGCGTAGAAATCGCCTGTTGTCTTCTCGTATGCAGCCACGTCGTTGTCAGACAACAACTGTGTTCCTGCAGCAAGAAGGTTGTTGTAGTAACCGTTTACAGGCCAGTCTGGGTACATTGCCAAGCCCTGGTTCTTCACGATGTTCTGGAAGACAGTGTTTGTAAGCAATGCAACTGGATCCTTAACTGTTGCTACGTACTTTGGATCAGCAGCGATTGGAAGACCGCCAAGCTTTGCAAGCTCGTTCTGATACTTAGTTGAGAGGATCATGTTGATGAACTCTGCAGCAAGATCCTTCTGCTTTGACTTTGCAGGGATAACAAGCAAGTTACCAGCTGAACCAACTGAAAGCTTGCCTGGGTTAGCGAACTTACCCCATGCAAATGAAGTTGCCTTCGCCTGCATATCCTGATCAAGCCATGTTCCACCGAAGAGAAGTGGGTATGTGCCCTTTTGGAAGTCAGATACAGCCGTTGTTGCATCTACACCTGAAGCATTTGGCTCGAAGTATCCAGCCTTGTTCCATGCTGCGATCTTATTTGCAGCGTAGGACCACTCTGGTCCAGTGAAGTTAACTGGATGAGCAAATGACTGGAAGTCACGTACCCACTGGAGGTTTGCCTGTGAAGCAACAAGACCGTAAGCAAGGTGAACGATGAGGTAATCCTTACCGGCAAGAGCCATTGGAGTAACTCCAGCAGCCTTGAACTTAGCAAGTGCAGCCTCTAGGTCTGCAGCAGTCTTTGGAACTGTTACGCCGTACTTAGCGAACATATCCTTGTTGTAGAACCATGAAACGTACTCACCGTATGAAGGAACTCCATAAAGCTTTCCTGAGCCCATGATGCCATTTGTGTACTGACCATAGAGCTTTACTGATGGAACAAGGGTGTTGTCCCACTTGTACTTAGTTGCCCATGGTGTGAGATCTGTAAGCAAGTTAGCTTGTGATGCGCTACCTGCTGTTGCATTTCCCTTGTTCCACTCTGAAAGATCTGGAGCAGATGATGATGAAAGAAGTGCGTTTCCAGCGTTCTGGAGCTGTGCCCAAGTCTTGAGCTGGAAGTTAACCTGTACATCTGGATGTGCCTTCTTGAACTCAGTGAGGGCATCGTTCCAAACTGTTGCCATAGCAGTACCCTTTTCGTACCACCAGACGTTGAATGTCTTCTTAGGTGCAGCATGTGCACCAGTAGACAATGCTGTTGTAGAGAGAGCTGCAACTGATGCAACTGCTACAACGCGCAATGCTTTCTTTGCATTGAACTTCATGAAGTTCATACCTTTCGATCGGGGGTGCGGCTTTTACGCCATGTTGTCGACACGCGTCGAAAACTAGACGGACTGTATCCCAAAGTTTTTAGGCGTAAAAGTGGCTTTGAGCGTGGATAATCAAATGTAATCGGATCGTTATAGAGCGTTATTCGTCGACGGTGGTCGACAAAAAACCGTGGTGCGGGTATCTTCCACGCATGGCAACGAGGGCAGATGTGGCGAAGATGGCAGGGGTCTCCGAATCGACCGTCTCCTACGCCCTCAACGGTAAGCGCTCGATCTCGCAAGAGACCCGCGATCGGGTCCTCGAAGCGGTCAAAAAACTCGACTACAAGCCCCACTTCGCCGCAGGACTCCTAGCCGGCGCCAAGTCGAAATCGATCGCCCTCTCCTTTGGAGATGTGGGCATCTCATCCGGTGCACTCGAGTATGTCAACGGTGCTGAATCCGCAGCCACTGAAAATGGCTACCACTTAGTTCTCTGGCCGAGTGGCGATGAAGCGATCAACGAAATTAATAATCTTGTGAAGAGCGGTCTCCTTGCCGGTGCACTTCTGATGGAGACGAAGCTTGATGATAAACGAGTAGAAGTTCTCGTCCGAGAAAAGATTCCATTTGCGATGATCGGGCGGGTTGCCGATAACAGAAAGTTGAATTACACCGATCGAGATTTTGAAGCAGCCGCTGAAACTGGCATTGCTTATCTCGAGACCCTTGGACATAAGGAGATCGCCTATATCAATACCGCTCGCGGTCGTGGTGTCTCTGAATTAAGCGTTGACGTTCGATTCCACGAAACAGTAGTTGCAGTTGCAAATGCTCATGGCATGAATGCCTATGAAATTCTGGCGGAGAATAATCCTGCCGCAGGTCGGAAAGCTATGACAGAGATTCTTGAGAAGCTTCCCTTTGTTACGGCAGTCGTTGGATTAAGTGACGTCTCGACAATCGGTTTGCTTTCCGCCGCAACAGAGTTTGGAGTACGCATTCCTGATGAACTCTCAATTTTATCGCTCTCAACTCCGACAACGCAGATCACTCTTTCCTGGCCACCACTCACAACTGTGAGTGTGCCGGCAGATCTCATGGGGCGTGACGCGGTCATCGCACTGATTGATGAACTCGAAGGTCGTAGCACGAAACCGCATCAACAACTTTACGGCGGTGAGCTAGAGATTCGCGGGACTACAACTGCTCCACGCACTCGAGAAATTCAGCGCACCTAATGCCACGCAAGCCTCTCTATCTTCGCCAGAAGAAACGGGCTCACCATCAACTCTTTGCTATTCCTGGCTTATTAATTCTCGTTGCAACTGTTGGCGGTGCACTCGCCTTTAACTTCTATTACAGCTTTACCCGGTGGATCGGCTTCGGAACCCCGCAGTGGGTATGGCTTCGAAACTACCGTTATATGCTGCAAAATCCAGCTATTCGCCAGACCGCTCTTCATGCTGTGATCGCAATCGTTCCCTTTGCAATCATTCCAACTTTTCTCGGTTGTTTTATCGCTGCCATTCTCTTCGATTACATCTCACCCCGATTTGGGCAAACAATCGCATCAAGATTTCGAGGGCTGCTCTATCTTCCACAGATAGTTCCACTTGCAATGACAGGTGTCGTATGGAATTGGCTCCTCGACTCCAAGACGGGATTACTTAATCAATATCTTCATGATCATGGCGCAAGGTGGCATATCGCCTGGATGGAGAGTCAACTCACGACGCAGATCATCTTTGCGCTTATTCTGATCTGGCTTCAACTTGGATTCACACTTCTTATTTTTATCGCCGGTCTATCTCGTATCGATACCAATATTCTTGAAGCTGCGCAGCTTGATGGAGCAAAGTGGTTTACTCAATTTAGATTAATTTTACTTCCACTACTACGTACAGAGATTGCAATAGTTCTCCTCACTACATCTATTAGCTCGCTCAAGATTTTTGCACCGGTCTATTGGATAACCCATGGTGGACCACGTGGGGCAACCGATGTGCCATCTACTTATGTCTTCCATCAGTTCTATAACGGCAGCAATGTTGGTAGCGCTTCTGCCATTGCTACAGTCTTCGCACTTCTTGTTGGCCTCTTTACCGCTGGGCTCATGAAGTTTCAGCGTCGCGGGCAGGTGATGAAGATATGAAGCGCCGTAATCCGATGTCCTGGGTCGTCCTCTTCTTTGTCACAACTGGCGTTGCAATCTGGACCATTCCTTACTATTTAGTCTTTACATATGCGATCAAATCCCCGGTTGATCAAACGTCAACAAGTCTCTGGGCACCGCCGCACTCCTTCAATGCCAGTTACTTCATCCAAGCCTGGCAATGGGGCGATCTCACACCAAAGTTCTTCAACTCGCTCTACATAAGTTCGGTTGCAACGGCGATTAGTATCGGCCTGGCATTTTTCACAGCCTTCTCGCTGGGTATCGGAAAACCAAAGCACCGCACTCTTATTTTGACCATCTGCATGGTCATCTATGCCATCCCCCAAGAAGCGATCGTCTTCCCTTGGTTTAAGTTCACCGAAGCGATCAATATTTATGGCAACCAGATCGGGGTAATCCTGATTCTTGGCATCCTCTACAGCGCTTTTGCGACATACCTCTTAACGACAGTTTTGAGCGAGTTCCCGAAAGAGATCCTTGAGGCTGCCTATGTCGATGGTGTCTCGAGTTGGAGGTTGCTGCGCAGCATTATCTTCCCGTTAATTCGCCCAACTCTTGCGACCCTGGCAGCGATGATCTTTATCTGGGACTGGAACGAGTACATGATGCCGCTCATTCTCCTTCCCAATAACAATACCCAGACGCTTCCGATCATTATCGCCACCGCACTTGGTGGCAATCCCGATACTGGTTCACCAGGCATGAATGTCAGCATCATGGCGATGGGATGTGTCCTAAGCGCTATTCCATCGATCATCTTCTTCTTACTCTTCCAGCGCACCCTCTCTCGCGGAATCGCAGTTGGGGCGGTCGATTAATGAAGAAGCAGAGATTCCTATGGCTTGATTTATTGCGTGGGGCGGCAGCGCTTGGTGTACTCAGTTTCCACGTCGTTGTGAATCATCGACCACAACTCAACGGACTTTATGTGCTCGTTGACTTCTTCTTCGTGCTGAGCGGTTTTGTTCTCTATCCATCGCTACCTCAGAGCTCTCTAAACGCACTGAGAGATCTTCGACAATTCATCGCACGCCGCTTACTCAGACTCTGGCCGATGTTGATTGCCGTGATACTTACTTCCAACATCATTTATCTCATTACACATTACGTGACCCATGAGTGGCGCTTCGATCCAAATCGCCGTTGGGGTTATCTGATTGCCGCGCTTCTCTTTCTGCAGACCATTGTTTCGACATCGATGTTTATGGTCGTTCCACTCTGGTCGCTCTCCGCGGAGCTGATTGCCAATATCTTTTATGCGCCATTTACTCTGATTAAGGGCAATAAGGCCCTGATCTACCTGGTTCTCGCTGGTTATCTGGCACTGAATATTGGGCTCACTATGGACCAAGGTTGGATTGGTTTTATTGGTCCCATTCGCGGCTTTGAAGCGATCGGCCGGGCACTCATCGGCTTTGGTATCGGACTACTGCTACGCAAAAATTTAGAGAAGTTGTATCGCTTGCGTAATCCACTCTTTCTTGTGGTCGGTGGCTATGCGGCGTGGTGGTCGCTCTTTAGCGATCAGAGATACGGTTATAACAACACCTACTTTGTCGGATTGATCTATGCCTTCTTGATCTTGCAGGTATCTCGTTACGAACTACGTGCAGAGAGCATTGTCGGGAAGTTCGCAGGATTTATGGGGAGATACTCGTATGGAATCTATGCATTTCACCAAGTAGCGATCGATCTCACCGCTCATATGATCCGCACACCAAACTCATTTAAGAGCGACCACACCTGGTTGATCTACTTTATTGAGAAGTCTTCACTTGTCTGCTTCTTTGCCATCCTGGCCACATTTATCACCAATAGATGCTTTGAAGGCCCCATTCAACGTTGGGGCCTTCGCAAGCTCAATCGAACACTTAGTTAGTAGTACTACCTAAGACCACCGAGTATGTCTTTGAAGATCCATCCGGAAGTGTCGCCTTAATCTTGACTGTTGCACCAGGAGCATTGGCACGAATGCGAACGATCGCAGTGACTTGATCCGGAATCTTCACGCCATCGATCTCGGTGATGATCGCACCAGCTGGAATACCAGCCTTCTGTGCCGCCTCACCAGCGACAAGGGAGAGCACCTTCGCACCAACGCCGGTGTAGTTACTGTCAAAGCTGACTCCCAAGAATGGACGAGTTGATTGGTGGGTTGGTGAGTTAATAATCTCGGTATAGACGCGCTTCGCTTCATTGATTGGAATAGCAAAACCAAGTCCAATATTTCCTGATTGGCCCCCAAGTGATGATGAACCTGTTGAAGCAATCGCAGAGTTCACACCGATCAAGGCGCCACTCGCATCAGTCAATGGTCCACCAGAGTTACCTGGATTGATTGCTGCGTCGGTCTGGATCGCATCAACATAGGAGTTAATTCCGCCAGTCTGCTGCGTTGTTACTGGGCGATTGAGTGCCGAGATAATTCCAGATGTCACAGTATTTGATAGTCCCAGTGGTGATCCAAAGGCAATTGCCTGATCACCAATAGAGATTGAGGAGGAGTCGCCAATCGTGATCGGCGTGAGATTACCTTTATTGATCTTCAACACTGCAAGGTCATAGTTAAGATCGCGACCAACAATGGTGGCATCAGCGGTATCGCCATTATTGAACTCAACAGCAACTGTTCCACCGCCATTAGTTGCGGCATCGATCACGTGATTATTGGTCAAGATATATGAATAGGTTGCTGTGCTCTGAATAATTGAGCCAGAGCCGGTATCGCCACCTGATGACGTTGTGACGTTCACAGTGACAACACTTGGAGAGACCTTGGCAACGATTCCCTTAATCGAACCTGCTGCCGAACCCA
>DAINZB010000025.1:11866-14684 GCA_036749135.1 Candidatus Nanopelagicaceae bacterium
AATGAAAACTAAGAGTTCTCTGTGAGCTGCATCCGCCAGACCGAAGGTGAGGCGAGCATGGCGGTCACCACGAGTGCGCTGAGAACCGCCATCCACACAAATGTGCTTTTCAAGCCGATGGAGCTCGAGAGTGGGCCAGCGAGAGCGACGCCGATCGGCCGCGTTAAGAGAGTTCCCATGCCGTCAAAGGCCGATACCCGAGAGAGTGACTCTTTCGGAACTTCGCGTTGCAAGGCAGAGCTCCAGATCGCTCCCCATAAGTCGAAGTTAACGCCAAAGGCGAAGGCGAAGATCGCGATGACGAAGACTGAGTTACTGAAAGCCAGCGCAAGTAAATATCCGCAGATCGCGTAGGTGCCAAGCAATAAGAATCGCATTGGGTATTTTGGACGAATCTTGATCGCGATGAGTGAGCCAGCTAAGTAGCCAAAGAATTCAGCGGCGAGAATCGTTGCCCATGATGATGCGCCATGGAACTTCTTAATTGCAAGAAGTGGCCCCAATACTGAATCGATAGCGGACCAGCACATAAAGACTGATGAGAAGCCAAAGACAACAATCACGATCCAGCGGAATGAGAGAAAGACCTTCCAGCCATGCAAAAGATCATCAAGCATCGTATTTTCGGTTGGATCAGGGGCAAGTGTTAAATGGCGCAAAGTAATAACAATGCCACCAGCAACAATAAATGTTGATGCGTCGATAATCAGAGCGGCAGAACTTCCATGCGTTGCGATAATCCATCCACCAACAGTTGATCCAAGGATCAACATCAAGTTCGACATCATCTGAGTAAGTGCGTTACCGCTTGTTAATTGGTCTTCTTCAACAAGAGCAGGAACTACGCCGGCCAGTGATGGCCAGAAGATCGCCCACATCACGCCAAAGTTCATCTGCGCTAGCAGCAAGAACCAGAATGGCACATGGCCAGTTGTGAACCAGATTGCTTGTATAACCAGTACTACCCCACCCCAGATATCTGTGATTGCAGCCATTCGAATACGGCCATACCGATCTGCAATTACTCCACCCAATGGACTAACAAAGAGATAAGCAACAGTCGTTGATCCAACAACAATGCCAAGTTCAGTCGCAGAGCCACCGCGCATATGCAAAATTCCGAATGCAAGGGCGATCGTGCCCATGCCATTGCCAAAGTTAGAGATTAACCGGGCCGCGAGAAATTTCTGAAAGTTTCTACGCGACAGGATTGCGCGTACTGAACTCACTTATCTTTGCCTTCAATATCTTTCATAAGTCGATGGATCTCTGCAGCAATTACCTTGAGTTCTGCCAACTCTTGATTGGCGAGCAAACGAGCCTCTTTTGCTAATTCAAACTCACCGAGTGATGCGGTATGGGTCTCATTGATCTTCTGTTCAACAGAGGCCGATGCGACATTCTGACCCACCATAATGATCGAGAGCAGGACAAGTTGTAAGAAAGTTTGTGCGACCCAAGAGACGATCGTGATGAGGTCATGGCTTCTAATTGCAGATGGAAGTGAGACTAAGGCGATAGCGGCAAAGAGATATGCACACCACATCGTTGCTACGCCGCTGGTGATCTTTGCGGCAAGCTTTTGATTAAATGTATCGATCTTGCTCATAACGGTGATTTTACGTCGCTTTCTGAGAATTCTCAGGCTTCCACGTCGGCAATCACACGAACAGTTGGCTATGAATGACTACTCAGCCAGTACAATTGGTTAAATGCGCGGTTTACCATCGAAGATCCTGGCCTCACTTTCAGTGGGCATTGTGGTTCTCTCGGTTGCCTTTGGATTCTTTGCAAAGACTGCAGGTTCGGCAATCCCTCGTTCGCATGCGCTCAATGGCGCCGCCCAATCTGGCGGTGGCGATACCAATATTCTCTTGCTTGGCCTCGATTCACGTCGTGCCAATGATGGATCAGATCTACCTCGCAAACTCCTCGATTTGATGCACGTTGGATCCACAAGTCAGGTCGGTGGTTACAACACCAACACCATGATCTTGATTCATATCCCAGCTGATGGCAAGAAGGCTGTTGCAGTATCAATCCCGCGAGATGACTATGTTGACGTTCCTGGGCAATCGCCGAAGAAGATTAAAGAGGCATACGGTTATGCCAAATACATGTCAGAGTCTGCGCTCTATAAGCAGGGTGTAAAGAATCCTGAATTAGAGGCTCTATCACGTGAAGCGGGAAGAACTGCCACGATTAAAACAATCTCGAATTTACTTCAAGTCCCGATCGATCACTTCGCTGAAGTAAATCTCGTTGGCTTCTACGACTTAGCGAATGCTGTTGGCGGAATTCAGGTCTGCTTGAACCACGCGGTCAATGACACTCAATATTCAGGTGCAGTCTTCCCTGCAGGATTGCAGACCATCACCGGTGTCGATGCACTCAAGTTTGTTCGCCAGCGCCATGGTCTACCTAATGGCGATCTCGACCGTACTCATCGCCAGCAGGCATTCATCACTGGTGTGATTACCAAGTTCCGTAGCCAAGGAATCTTTGGTGATATCGGCAAGCTCTCTGCACTTCTCAATGTTGCGAAGAAGGATGTTGTGATCGATAGTGGTTGGGATGTCCTTGGCTTCTTGCCACAGGCAAAGGCGCTGACAGGTGGAAATATCACCTTCCATACCCTCCCTATTGAGGGGTACACCATGATCAATCGACAGTCAGTGAACAAGATTGATGTACCAACCGTCCGTAAATTTGTGCATGATCTCTTCTATCCAGTGAAGGCAACACCTTCAGCAACAGCGAGCGCCTCACCAAAGCCAACGAAGATTAATTACGCCCACCTCGCCAATGGCACTGGTGT
>DAINZB010000026.1:0-1260 GCA_036749135.1 Candidatus Nanopelagicaceae bacterium
GTTATCCTACCTAAATGCCCGCCTCTCAATCTTCGCAACGTCTCCCGCTCAATTATTGGAAATTGTGGGGTGCGAGCTTTATTTCGAATACGGGAAATGGAGTTACGGCCATTGCCTTTCCGTGGCTTGCTTCAGCGCTGACTCGCTCACCGCTCACCATCTCGATCGTCGGTTTAATGAGCCAATTACCCTGGCTGCTTTTCACGTTGCCAGCTGGTGTGATCACCGATCGACTAGATCGCAAGAAGATCATTATCGCCACAGATCTGTTACGGGGAGCAGTGACAGCCCTTGCTACGTTCGTTCTTATTTTCCATCGAAACGACTTTGTCCATGTGAAGAATCCACTTGGGGCTTATCACGGTGGGTCGCAATCTCTCATCCTTGGCACAATGATGTGCGCGAGTTTCCTCTTGGGATCTGCAGAAGTGCTCGGAAATAACTCCTCGCAAACTTTCATGCCCGAAGTGATTTCTGAAGAACATCTGGCGAAAGGTAATGGCCAGATGTGGTCAGCTGAATATTTGACTAATAGTTTTATTGGACCTGCACTTGGTTCACTTCTCTTAGGTGTTGCGATCTATTTACCATTCTTAGTCGATGCTGGTTCATTCTTTGCATCAGCAGCTTTGATATCACTTATCTCTGTGCAGGCTCGAAAGATTGTGAAATCCGATCGCGGGGCACATCAATCAGCAACTGGAACATTTATTACAGAGTTAAAAGAGGGTTTTGCCTGGTTGATGGGTCACGAGATTCTTCGGCCGATGGCCTTCACACTCGGAGCCCTCAACTTCTTTAGTCAGATTGCCTTCGCCTCCTACATTCTCTTTGTTCAAGAAGTTCTGCATGTCTCTGTCTTTATCTTTGCCTTGCTGGGAACTGCTGGAGCAGCAGGGGGATTCCTTGGGGGATTGGTTTCTCCAAAAATTATTAAACGAATTGGTGAAGGAAGGGCGTTAACTGTTGCTCTCGTCGGCATGCCCGCTGTCACTGCATCGGCCTTCTTCATGCATTCGTGGTACTTGCTCTATCTCGCAATTTTCATGGAGACCTTTATCTCTGTCATGTGGAATGTCGTGACTGTCTCCTTTAGACAGACGATCATTCCGCCGCAGATTCTGGGTCGAGTGAATAGCGGCTATCGATTCTTTGGCTGGGGCTCCATGCCACTCGGCTCACTTGCAGGGGGTCTCTTGGTCAATATCCTCCAAGGCCATATCTCTCGAAATCTCGCCCTGCGGATCCCATTCTTGGTCG
>DAINZB010000026.1:1360-6178 GCA_036749135.1 Candidatus Nanopelagicaceae bacterium
CATATTCGGACATATGGGGCAGAATTCGGCAACTACCAATGAGTAGGGGTGGTCACTAGCTAGGTCCACTTCCTCATCGGTCCCTCGATAAGGAGAATAAATGAAAGCACGCATCAACGCGCGCTCTGTTCTCGCTTTGGCATCTGCCTCAGCGATCGCAGTAACTGGTGTTCTCGTAGCACCAGCACACGCAGCGACAAAGACAACAGTCGTCATGACTGAGCCAAGCCCGCTCACGAGCTTGAACTACAACGCGACCGATATGAACCTCAATACCAACTTGGATGTTACTTATCCAACTGGTTTTGGATTCTGGTACGCAGACAACCAGAAGAACCTTGTTCCAAATACAAAATTTGGATCATGGAAGGTTGTTAAGAACACAGCAACAGATTTCGAGGTCGCTTACACAGTGAACTCAGGATTGGTTTGGGATGATGGCGCGCCAATTACCGGTGTTGACCTTCTTCTCTCACACGTTCTCTCATCATCTGCTTACTCAAAGGCTGCAGGTCTCGGTGACCCAGCTGCTTCAGGAGTAACTCCAGCGTTTGACTCACTTGGATACGCAGGCGTTTACGATCAGAACATTGTTGGAGATCCAACACTTTCAGCTGACAAGATGACTGTGACCTTGAAGTACAAGGCTCGCATCCCAGATTGGCAGCAGTTCGCTCCAGGTGTATCTCCAGTGCACGCACTTGAGCTCATGGCAGCAGGAAAGAAGACACTTCCTTCATCAACTGCTGAGGCACAAGCTGCAACAGATAAGTTCCTCGCAGACTTCACCTCAAAGAACACCGCTTCTTTGAAGGCAATGGGTGCTATCTGGTCAAAGAGCTACAACATCTCAACTGTTAACTCTTCAACCAACCCATTGCTTCTCGTTGGCAATGGTGACTTCCGTATCGATTCATGTGTAGATCAGATCTCTTGCACACTTGTTTTGGATACCAAGACAAACGGTAACTCTGGTCCAAAGACCACAGGAATCGACAAGATCGTCTTCCGCTTTGACGTTGCTGATACATCAGCTCCACAGGCACTTGGAAACAAGGAAGTTGACCTCTACCAGGGTCAGCCAACTGCAGATGCAGTAACACAGCTCAAGTCTGTTAAGGGCATCTCACTCGTTCCAGGCCCATTGGCTACATACGAGCAAATCTCACTTCGTACCGCATCAGCTGGAAACAATGACGCTGCTTATGCAGGTCCATTCGCTGGCGAGACCGAGAAGGCAAAGGCAACTCGCCAAGCATTCTTGCTCGCACTTCCACGTGAAGATATGGTCAACAAGATTGTTAAGCCAGTACAGTCAAACGCTGTCGTTCTTAACTCTCGCTTTGTGATGCCAGATGCAACTGCGGCTTACAACGATCAGGTCTCGAAGAATGCTTCTGGACCATTCAACGCTGGAACACAGGCTTCACGCACTGCTCAAGCGATCACAATCATGAAGCACTACTACGGCGCTGACTTCCTTAAGCACCCAATCACGGTTCACACCTTGTTCCGTAACAATGCTCGTCGTACAGCTGAATTCCAGCTCTACCAGGCAGCTGAAGCCGCAATCGGTTTCAACATGACTGGACCTGGAATTCCTGATTGGTCTAAGCACCTCTCAGATAACACCTACGATGCAGCATTCTTCGCATGGGGTGCAGCACTTCCTGTACAGGTCGGCGATTGCCCACAGCTACAGTCTGATTCTTCAAACAACACATTTGGTTGGAAGAATGCAACAGTAGATAGCACCTGTCATGCACTTGCAGCGCAGGCAATGTCTGACACTGCTCGTAACCGCAACTGGGTAACAGTTGAGCGCGCTCTCTACCAAGAGGCGTACACAATCGGCCTCTTCCAGTGGCCTGGTGTTACAGCTGTTAACTCAGACCTCAAGGGTGTCAAGCCATCCTCAATTACTCCAAACCTCGTTTGGAACTATTGGGAGTGGACATACTAAGTCGACCAAAAGGTCGCTTGGTAACCCTTAAGTAAGAATCAGTAAGACAGTCGTGGAGTTCGAGAGTAATCTCGGACTCCACGATTTACTGTCCAGCAAGTAATTTTTCAATCTTCAAAATTAGGTTTTTGAGAAATGCGAAAAAAGAGAAGAGGGAGTGAATGTTCGCTTACATTATGCGCCGATTAGGGACGCTCGTAGTGATCCTCTTTGGGTCGAGCTTCATTCTCTACAATCTCACCGCTATCTCTGGTGATCCAACCGAGCAATATAAATTTGCAACTGATCTACGCGCGAAGCAAGAACTCGCGGGCTTGATAAAGCAGTTAGATCTCAATACCCCGCCACCTCTTCGTTACTTTAAGTGGCTGAAGGGAATCCTTAAGGCCTTCACTGGCAATATTGATTTCGGTATGACCCGAAATAATGAATTTGTTTCTACTCGACTTGCTCAAGCCATTCCTACGACGCTCCGCCTGGTTCTTGCAGCAACTCTGATCGCGATCGTCCTAGGCATCATGTTGGGTGTCATCACCGCACTTCGCCAATATAGCCGCTTCGACTATGTAGTGACCTTCTTCTCATTCTTGATGTTCTCGCTACCGATCTTCTGGGTCGCAGTTCTCCTCAAGGAATTTCTTGCAATTAAGTTTAATGACTTCCTCGCACATGCCCAGATCCCTATTGGATGGGCGATCGGGCTCTCCATCGCAAGTGGACTTTTCTGGGCCGGCATTATCGGAATCTCCCGCCAGACTTTCTATAAGGTCCTTGGAGTCGCCTTCGTTGCAAACTTTGCCCTTCTTGAATTCTTCTCGGCCACAAAGTGGTTCGCCAATCCAAAGTTGGGTCCGATTGTGGTCTTCATCTTTGCTCTAGCCATTGCTTATGGCGTAACTGCAATCTCAACTGGACTTGAGGATGTTAAGTCGCTTCGAGCATCACAGACCATGGCAGTTGTTACTTTAGTTCTGTACTACCCAGTCAATTACCTCTTTAAGCACTACTCGAATATTTGGCTCCTTGTTGGACTCTTGATTGCAACCCTGGCGACTGCTTGGGCGAGTGGAACGTTCTGGACAAAGATTGATCGTGGTCCCGCTCGTCGCACAGCGATGATTTCTGCGGGCCTTATGGGAGTGATCGTTGTGATTGATCGCCTCATGCAGACCTGGTCGTCATATGTTCAAATGGATGGCGTTAATGGTCGTCCGATTCCAACAGTTGGACAGGCAGATCCACTTCTCTCCAACCCTGATTTCTGGACGAACTTCCTCGATCGATCCGTGCACCTCTTCCTCCCTACGATCGCGCTCACGTTGATCTCGTTCGCTGGATACATCAGATATTCACGCGGAACGCTCCTTGAAGTTTTGAACCAGGATTACATCCGCACTGCTCGCGCTAAGGGTCTATCTGAGCGGACCGTCATTATGCGACATGCCTTCCGCAACACCATGATTCCGTTGACCACCATCATCGTTGTTGATCTTGCCGGTGTTATCGGTGGTGCGATCATTACCGAACGCGTCTTTGGTTGGTCAGGTATGGGAACCCTCTTCAATGCCGCTATTCAAGGTCTCGATCTCAATCTCTTGATGGGAGTCTTCTTCTGCACAGCAACACTCTCAGTGTTAGCTAACTTAATTGCCGACCTTCTGTACTCGGCTCTTGATCCACGTATTCGAGTAGGGAGCAAATAATGGCCTTCGGTCGTAAGAAAGCTGTGGCAACTGAAGCTCAACGCGACGGTGGCGAAAACGCTATTGCCAATAAAGAGGTCGAAGGTCTAAGCCAGCGACAGATCGTACTTCGTCGTTTTGTTCGACACCGCGCTGCGATGATCTCACTCTTTATTCTGCTCTCAGTCATTGTCTTTGTCTTTACCGCAAGCGAATTCCATATCGGACCAATCGGCTGGAACGGTTGGTGGCACTACACGATCAAAGACACTCCAGATCTACTCATCTGTAAGAATGGCAACGTTGGTTGCCCAACACTCACAATAACTCCTGGCAAGGGATGGGGACTCGGAAAACATCCATTCGGCCAAGATGATATTGGACATGATTACTTCGCACTTGTGATGCGTGGCGCACAGCGCTCACTTCTCGTCACCTTCATCATCGGCGCGATTGCCGGAACTATCGGCACGGTTGTGGGATCTATCGCAGGCTTCTATCGCGGAACCGTCGACAATGTTTTGATGCGCTTCGTAGACTTTTTGATCACTATTCCATCGATCATCATCGGTTCTGTGATCGGTTATCACTTCGGAAACTTGGGAGCGACTTTCCTTGCTCTCTATTTGGGTCTCTTTACCTGGACTGGCCTATCGCGTTTAGTCCGTGGCGAATTCTTGACGCTCCGCGAACGTGACTTCGTTGACGCTGCTCGCGTTGCGGGTGCCTCAAATCGCCGCATTATCTTCAAACATATCCTGCCTAATGCAATAGGTGTGATTATCGTTTCCGTAACGCTCTTAATGTCAGCTGCGATTCTGCTCGAGACCGCGCTCTCATATCTTGGTTTTGGAGTGGTAGAGCCAGATGTCTCACTTGGATTGTTGATTTCGAAGTATCAAGATTCATTTACAACTAGACCATGGCTCTTCTGGTATCCAGGCTTATTCATCATCACGATCGCCCTGACGATCAACTTCATCGGTGATGGCCTTCGTGATGCCTTCGACCCACGTCAACGTCGCAGAATCACAAAGAAGGACCGCGAACGTGCGAGCGAGATCAAGAGAGAGCGTGACTCCCTCTAATGGAACTCTTTACACGCACGTTAGAAGCTCAAGGCGTAGAAGATCAACGCAGAAGCGAGCGAACCAATTGTTATTGCTGCTCCCA
>DAINZB010000026.1:6278-11456 GCA_036749135.1 Candidatus Nanopelagicaceae bacterium
GAAGGTTTGAATAACAAGTGCGAGAACGATGATCGTCGTTACTCCGGCAGAGAACCAGGCGCTGCGGGAACGGTAGAGAATCACATTACTCATTCCGCAATCTTCTCACAGCAACCTGGATTGGAAGGGTCAGAAAAATGAGCGATCCAGTATTAAAGGTACAGAACTACACCGTTGAGTTCTGGGTAGATGGAACCTGGTATCCAGCGGCCATTGATATGAACTTCGAAGTGGAAGCAGGCAAGGTCCTCGCCATCGTCGGTGAATCTGGCTCAGGTAAATCCACAACTGCGATGGGCATCATGAGCCTGCTCGCATCAAATGCGCGCACTTCAGGAAGTGTGAAGATCAAGGGTTCAGAAGTTCTCGGTGCTACAAATTCAACGCTTCGTAAATTCCGCGGCAAAGAAGTTGCTTATATCTTCCAAGAGCCAATGACTGCGCTCAACCCGGTCTACACCGTTGGCTATCAAATTGTGGAGACGCTTCGTACCCACTTTGATATTGGGCCAACTCAAGCTAAAGCCAGAGCGATTGAGCTCATTGGCATGGTTGAAATCCCAGATCCAGAGACAGCATTTGATAAGTACCCACACCAACTCTCTGGTGGACAGCGTCAACGAGCGATGATTGCTCAATCACTTGCCTGTGACCCAGGTCTTCTCATTGCAGATGAGCCAACAACCGCTCTTGATGTGACAGTTCAGGCTGAGATTCTTGATTTGATGCGCGGCCTCAAGACTCGCCTCAACTCTGCAATCTTGCTTATCACCCACGATATGGGTGTTGTCGCTGATATGGCTGATGAGATCCTCGTGATGAAAGATGGGCTGACTGTCGAACATGGCAGCGCCGATCAGATCTTTAATAAGCCTAACCATCCGTACACCAAAGAACTTCTCGGCGCGGTTCCAAAACTTGGATCAACCACGCAACGTCCATTCCCTTACAAAGTTGATGCTAAGCCAGAGCCAGTCATCAAACTTGAGAATGTCACGATTGAATATCCAAAGCGCGGTCGCATCCCAGCCTTTACCGCTGTTAAGGAATTTAATCTTGAGATCTATCCAGGCGAGATCGTTGGTTTGGTAGGGGAGTCAGGTTCAGGAAAGACCACTGTGGGTCGCGCTGCAATTGGCCTTCTTCCAATTAAAGAAGGATCTATCTCGATCGTCGGAAACGATATCTCGCACGCTACTCAGAAAGAGTTACGCGGAATTCGTCGCCACACTGGAATTGTCTTCCAAGATCCAGCTTCTTCACTCAACCCACGCTTGCCGATTGGTGAGTCGATTGGTGAGCCGATCTTCTTAGCTGGCCTTGCGAAAGGCGCAGATCTCGCACGCAAGGTTGAGGATCTCCTCGACTCTGTCGAACTCCCACGTAGCTATCGCAACCGTTATCCGCACGAGCTCTCAGGTGGACAACGTCAGCGCGTAGGTATTGCTCGTGCCCTCGCCCTTACACCTGATCTCTTGATTGCAGATGAACCAACATCAGCGCTCGATGTATCGGTACAGGCGCGCTTCCTTGAGTTGCTCCAAGAGCTCCAAGGAAAGTTGAACTTCGCCTGTCTCTTCATCAGCCATGACCTAGCAGTCGTCGACATCCTCTCGCACCGTATCGCGGTGATGCAGAATGGACGTCTGGTCGAATCTGGCGAACGAGATGAGATCTTGAAGCGTCCGAAGGATGCTTACACTCAACGCCTCATTGCTGCGGTTCCGGTGCCGAACCCGGCTGAGCAGGCAGTTCGCCGTGCAGCAAGGCTTTCTGCAAAGAATTAACCGAGGGTTCGAACAACAACCCACATAATGAGAACGCCCAGCGCCGTGGCTCCCATGGTGAAGCGGGATGGGTGGTTTGCGTGGGCCTCTGGCAGGATATGTGAAGTCGCAATGTAGATCACGAATCCGCTGAAGAATGCGAGATAGATATTGATCGAGTTCTCACTCAAGTGGAATGAGTTTCCCACGATCGCACCTGAGATACGAACAATTGCATCCACTGCGAGAAGTGAGATTGCCTTCTGACTCCAAGAACCAGCTTTTACGAGCATCGCAACTGTATTGAGGCCATCGCTAAATGCGTGGACGAGCAAGGCGAAGAAGACGGCAACTCCAAGTGCATGAGAGACGTGGAAGGCGACACCAAGTGCAACGCCATCCATGAAGACATGGCCGGCCATTGCAACAGCCCCAAAGACCCCGGCTACATGATCAGAGTGGGTGTGCTCATCTTCGTAGTGATGGGAGTGGCCCTCATGGCCGCCAACCCACTTTTCAATAAAGTGAAGGATAAGAAAGCCGGCGCAGAAAGCGACGGGAACGGCGGGAAGTCCGCCCCATGTGATTCCCATGTGGGCATAGATCGTTGGATTGAGATCGAAAGCCACAAGACCCAATAAAAGGCCTGCAGAGAGCCCTAGAACGAGGTGAAAGCGATCTTTTGTACGCAGGGTAAATAAACCGCCCAGCGATGTAGAAATCGACGTGAGAGCCGCTAACAGGACCGCATTCATGTATTTAGCGTACCTGCTGCACTACCAAATCTGGACGCGCTCTTCCGGTGGGAGATAGAGGCCATCGCCTGGCTGGAGGTCGAATGCATCGTAGAAGGCGCCGACATTTTTCACGATCTGATTTGTTCGAAATTCATCCGGGGAGTGCGGGTCGGATGAGATCAAGGTCCGAAGCATCTCTGGACGCCACTTCGCCTGATTCGATTGGGCATAGGCCAAGAAGAAGCGTTGCAGACCGGTGTAGCCATCGATGATTGGGGCAGGCTCGCCATTGAGGGCAATCTCGTAAGCCTTAAGAGCGATACAGACGCCACCCAAGTCACCAATATTTTCACCAACGGTGAGGGCGCCATTGACATGCATATCCGGAAGATCTTCCGGGAAGCATTCGTCGAACTGCTTGATCAACATCGCTGCTCGCTTTTCGAACTCCACACGATCTTCATCGCTCCACCAGTTATGAAGGAATCCATCGCCATCATATTTCGATCCTTGATCATCAAAGCCATGGCCGATCTCGTGGCCAATGGTCGACCCAACCGCGGCGTAATTAGCAGCATCATCAGCCTCTAAATCAAAGAATGGTGGCTGGAGGTAGGCGGCCGGAAATACGATCTCATTGAGATCAGGACGGTAATAGGCGTTGACGGTCTGCGGGAACATCAACCAGAGGTCGCGATCGACCGGCTTGCCGATCTTCTCGAATTCGAAGGCGAGGGAGAAGGCGTTAATACGTCCAAGATTTCCTATGAGGTCGCTCGGATCAATCTCTAGTGTTGAGTAGTCGCGCCACTTATCGGGATATCCGATCTTGGTGCGAAACTTTGAGAGTTTCTCGAGCGCTTGGACCTTCGTCTTCTCTGTCATCCAATCCAACCCAGAGATGCTGATGCGATAGGCCTCAATAAGGTTAGCGACGAGCTCTTCCATTCGAGCCTTTGCAGCGGCAGGGAAGTGGCGTTCTACGTAGATCTCACCGATCGCTTCGCCGAGTCCACCTTCGGTGAGCGAGATCGCTCGCTTCCAACGAGCACGCATCTCAGGGACGCCACTCAATGTGTGGGCATAGAAGTTGAAGTTCTCTTGGACCAGGGGAGTGTGAAGATAAGGAGCTGATCCGTGGATGATGTTCCAGATCAGCCATGACCGCCACTTCTCGAGATCAAAGTGAGTAAACATGGCGGAGATACCTTCGAAGAAGGATGGCTCGCCGACAACAACGGTTTCAAATACCTTGGCTGGGACCTTTCCGGCAGAGAGATAGAGATCCCAATCAAAGGCTGGTGCGAGTTTCTTCAACTCTGAAAAGGAGTATTTGTTGTACGTCAGATCTGCATCGCGATCTTTGACCTGATCCCAATGATGCGACGCAATCTGCGTTTCCAGTTCCATCACTCGAGCGGCATGTGAAGGCGCATCGCTGATGCCAGCGATCTCCAACATCTTCTGGATGTGGTCGATGTAGGCACGACGGATCTCGGCAAATTCTTCATCGGTGTAATAGGCCTCATCAGGGAGACCGATTCCACCTTGACCGATATAGGCAATATTGGTCTCGACATCTTTCACATCGCCACTGATGTATGAATAGAAGAATCCGCCAGTTCCGCGATTCTCCAGATCAGCCATAAAGGAGATAAAGGATGCAAGATCGGAGATGGTGTTGGCCTTCGCAAGATCATCGCGGATCGGGTCGATGCCAGCAGCTTCAATCGCCGCCTCATCCATGAAAGAGGTATAGAGGTCAGCGATCTTCTGTCCATTGCTCCCGCGCGGGGCAGGGTTGGCCACTAGGTCATCGACGATTGCCTTGACCCGCTTCTCGGAGAGTTCACGCAGTTCAACGGGCGCACCCCACCAGGCGCGATCGGCAGGAATCTCCGTCTCATCAAGCCACGTACCGTTAGCGAAGCGGAAGAGATCATCTTGCGGACGGATCGATTTCTTGAAGTGCTGTGGTGAGAGGCCTGATTTCATAGTGAAACCTTAACTGAAAAGAAAGTAATTCAACTTTCAACTAATTCAATTCTGCCTTATCCTTAAGCCATGGCAGCAAAAAATGAGGTCCGTTGGCTCAATCCACGGGAGATGAAGGCCTGGCGTAGCTACATCATCGCAAGCCGGCGCATGCTCGAAGCTCTTGATAACGATCTCGCCGGCTTTGAACTCACCATGGCCGATTATGAAGTATTGGCTCAGCTCTCCGATGCCCCAGAGCGGAAGATGAGAATGTCAGAGCTGGCAGAGATCTCGATGATCTCTAAATCCCGACTCTCACACCGTATGAAGGTGATGGAGAAGGCGGGTTGGGTTCGCCGGGAAGAGTGCCCGAGCGATCGACGTGGTTACTTTGCTGTGATGACAGATAAGGGCTTTAAGGCGATTGAGAAGGCGGCACCAACGCACGTTGCAAGTGTCCGCAATCGATTCGTCGATCACCTCACTGTGAAGGATCAGGAAGAGCTGTCGAAGATCTTCGACCGCGTTCAATCGCAGTTGCGCGGTCAATTTATTGAGGAAGATAGTTCTAAAAAATAGTGGAATTGAGAAATAAAAAAGCCCGCCATTTTCATGGCGGGCTTTTTCGTTAAGGCAATTACTTCTTCTTTGCAGCGGCCTTCTTACGACGCTTTGGAGCTGCCTTCTTAGCTGCTGGA
>DAINZB010000026.1:11556-14252 GCA_036749135.1 Candidatus Nanopelagicaceae bacterium
GCAGCGGCCTTCTTACGACGCTTTGGAGCTGCCTTCTTAGCTGCTGGAGCAGCCTTCTTTGCAGCGGCCTTGCGGCGCTTTGGAGCAGTTTTCTTAGCTGCAGCCATTGTGAGTCTCCTATCAGAATAGTTCGATCCGTCACCGAACCTGTTCATGGAGAATCGTGTCATTGAAAAGAGAAATGCGCCACTATTTTCGACAAAAATTGGATCGCGTGTCGCAACAATATTTTTTTTATTTTTTATGCATTGAGCAAATTTTGATGATGATTTTAATTTTTATCGGATCGCATTTCACGTTTCTCAACCGCGAAACGGTTGGTACGAACGTCATATTTCCAAAAATCAGGCATGATTTTCGCTGAAATTGCCACAAATCCCGTGCAAATGAGGCCACCACCAGCCACTGAAATCCGCAGAGTTGTCCATGCCGCCATGGTTCCAGCGCGAAGTTGGCCAGCCATGGGACCGACGGCATAGGAGAGTAATTCGATGCCAGCAAGGCGACCCCGATACTCATCTGCAATCGATTGGTTCCAAATATTTCCTCGCATCATCGCCGAAATCTGATCTGATGCACCAGCTGCGGCTAGGAAGAAGAGGACGACCCAGAGGTTATTGGTTGTGGCAGAGAGGGCGATTGCCACCGCCCAACCCAAGGCAGCAAAGGTGACCGCCCTTCCATGGAAGGGATAATTTCTCATCCAGCCGCTCGTCAACGTCACGATAATCGCACCCAGGATTCCAGCCGAATAGAAGAGACCAAGTGCCCATCGAGCATGGATGTGGTCCGCCCAAAATGGGAAGAGCGCATTGGGCATCGCAAAGAACATGGCAGCAAAGTCGACGATGTACGTACCGAGTAAATCCTTTCGAGCAACAGCATATTTCACACCATCAATAAGCGATGAAAGTGAAGCAGGAGTGGCTTTTTCACTCGGTGGCACCGGCTTCATTTTGAAGATCAAAGCGAGTGAAAGAATGTAGGTAATGACATCCATGATGTATGCGGATTTCACTCCGAGAGTGGAGATCATGATTCCACCAATTGCAGGTGCAACGACTGCGCCAACCTGCCAACGGATTCCCATTAGAGCAGTGGTAGATGGAAGGTCTTCATGATCAACAATTCTTGGCACGATTGCCGAGAGGCTGGGGGTTTGAAGTCCATCGAGTGAGGTAAATCCAGCGGCGATGAAGTAGAGAAGGATCAGATGCGGTTTATGGAGGAGAGAGTTAAAGAGCAGAAGTGACGAGAGGGCGAGTGAGCCAAACTCGGTAATAAAGATCATCTTCTTTCGATCAAGTGAATCTGCCAAGACCCCGCCGTAGAGGCTGAAGACGATCAGCGGAATGATCTGGGCGGCACCCATCAACCCAACTGCGATATAGGAGTTGGTGAGATCCTTAATTTGAAAAGGGAGGGCGACATACGTAACCATCGAGCCCAGGCGAGTGATCAGCCCAGATGTGAAGAGCAGGCGCAGCTCTCGATACTTTTTTAGTGGGGAGAGATCAAGGGCAAATTTGCTCATGGTGGGAAGCGTATTGAGATTGCCAGGTTATTTCAGTGGAATGTCTCTTCCGGTCCGGGAAAATCTCCCGCGGTGACATCGGCCGACCAGCGTTTTGCCGCATCGACCATCAAGGCGCGGCCGTCGAGATAAGCCCTGGCAAATTTCGGTGCGCCGATAGTGAGACCCAAGAGATCGGTCCAGACCAGAACTTGGGCATCGACACCTTTTCCAGCACCGATGCCGATAATGGGAATGGAGAGTTCCGCAGCAATCTCAGTTGCCAGCTCTTCTGGTACCAACTCCAGAACAATGGCAAAGACTCCTGCCGCAGCAAGTGCTCGTGCATCAGATTTAATGCGCTCGCCATCATCGCCCCGACCCTGAACTTTGAAACCACCAAGGGCATGAACAGATTGTGGAGTCAGCCCCAGGTGGCCCATAACAGGGATTCCAGCAGCAATGAGAGCCTGAATCTGAGGTACGACCTTCGTGCCGCCTTCAAGTTTTACCGCCTGCACCTTCGCCTCTTTAAAGAATCTGATTCCCGTGGCGAGTGCGGCATCGACTCCTGACTCATAAGAGCCAAAGGGAAAATCTGCGACCACCAAAGCGTTGGAGGATCCGCGAACTACAGCGCGAGAGAGCGCTACCAACTCATCCACAGTGACCGGGATGGTGTTCTCTTCGCCAAGGAAATTATTACCGGCGGAGTCGCCGACTAACAGGACCGGAATATCAGCCTCGTCCAGTATTGATGCGACCATAGAGTCATAAGCGGTGAGCATCGCCCACTTTTCGCCGCGACGCTTTCGAGCAGCAAGATCAGAGATAGTCGTGCGCATGTCAGCTCCTTTTGCGATCGAGGCCATAAAGGTCCCCGTCGCCGGTTCAGGATAAATATGTCAGTACCAAAATAGTAGCCCCTGTAGGCTGATCGCGTGAGAAGGAAATCGAGCCAGATTCGGGTAGGCCTTGCTCAGATCAATCCCACCGTGGGGGATCTGATCAACAATCGCGCCCTGATTCTCGATTATGCCGAGAAGGCTCAAGCTGCAGGAGTGCACCTGCTGGTATTTCCGGAGATGGTGCTGACTGGCTATCCCGTTGAAGATCTTGCGCTACGAGCAACATTTCGAAAGGCCTCTCGAAAAGCCGTTGCAGAGGTTGCAGATTCGATCGG
>DAINZB010000027.1:0-3080 GCA_036749135.1 Candidatus Nanopelagicaceae bacterium
GAAGTGAACCAGAACCACCGTGGAAGACGAGATCCATTGGCTTTGCACCTGCTGGGAGACCGAGCTTTGCAGCTACTGCATCCTGAAGTGTGCGCAAGATCTTTGGCTGGAGGACAACGTTTCCTGGCTTGTAGACGCCGTGCACGTTTCCGAATGTTGCTGCGACCATGTAGCGAGCATCTGCATCATTACCCAAGGTCTCAAGTGTGAGAAGCGCATCTTCAGGTGTTGAGTAGAGCTTTGCATCGTGCTTTGCTTCGATGCCATCTTCTTCGCCACCGACAACGCCGATTTCGATCTCAAGAATTGTGCGAGCAGCCTTTGACTTCTCAAGAAGCTCTTTAGCGACCTTCATATTCTCTGGCATATCGACCGCTGAGCCATCCCACATATGTGAGTTGAAGAGTGGCTTCTGGCCAGCCTTGACGCGATCTGCACCGATTGCAAGAAGTGGACGCATGAAACCGTCGAGCTTCTCTGCTGGGCAGTGGTCAGTATGGATACCAATATTTACTTTGTAATTCTTGGCAACGATGTGTGCGTACTCAGCGAGCGCAACTGCACCGTCGACCATGTTCTTTACGGTTGAACCTGAGAGGTACTCCGCGCCGCCCCATGAGATCTGGATAATTCCATCTGACTCTGCCTCTGCGAATCCACGGATTGCACCGATCAAAGTCTGTGATGATGAGACGTTGATAGCCGGGTATGCGAAAGATCCTGCCTTCGCGCGATCCAACATTTCGGCATAAATTTCGGGGGTTGCAATTGGCATTTCAGATCTCCTTGATCCTGAGTCTCCGGTGTGAGAAATTCGCGTAAGTAACTAGCGAGGCACATCATTGGGCTCGGATGCTTACGGCTAATCCCACCATATTTCGGGGCGGATTGGAATTTAGGGGGCGCCTTTACGCTCAGGCGCCCCCTCGATCTCGGCTCTAGAAACCCATTCTGGTCAAGAGGCGATCAAGCCCCAAGAGTCCAAAATTGGAGTGCAGCAGGGTCTGGCTCGCCTTGGCCACGAGTTTGATACCCGTGCTCAATAGGTGCAGGTGTGAGACCGCTGTTATTAAACGCATCCACCACATCTCTCTTATCTCCTCTCACTAGTTGGGAATGATCGGGAAGGTACAAGCCAGGGATAGGAAAAATTGGTGGCGAAAAGTCATAGTGTGGATAACTCTCGGCTGGTAATCTCGAAAGATGAGTAGCGAAGAGATTTCAAATCTCGGTAATGAGAACCGAACATTTGCCCCATCTGCAGCATTTACCGCTGCGGCGAATGCCACTCCAGATCTCTACACCGAAGCCAACGCTGATTACGAAGCGTTCTGGGCGAAGCGCGCAGATGCGCTGCACTGGGAGAAGAAATGGGATCGCGTTCTCGAGTGGAACTTGCCATTTGCAAAATGGTTTACGGGTGGCACGCTCAACGCTTCCTATAACTGCATCGATCGCCATGTAAATGAAGGGCGTGGAGATCGCGTCGCATTCCACTTTGAAGGCGAACCTGGTGACACTCGCACACTTACTTATAAGGATATGTTGCGCGAAGTTTCCAAGGCGGCGAATGCACTCATTGAACTCGGTGTGAACTCTGGTGATCGAGTTGCGATCTACATGCCACATATTCCTGAAGCGGTTATTGCGATGCAGGCATGTGCACGTATCGGTGCGGCTCACTCAGTAATCTTCGGCGGCTTTAGCGCAGATTCACTCTTGCAACGTATTCAAGATGCTGATGCAACACTCGTTATTACCGCTGATGGTGGCTTCCGTAAAGGAGCTGCCTTTGCACTGAAGCCAGTTGTTGATGAAGCACTTACAGGCGAGACCAATGTTCGCAAGGTGCTTGTCGTTCAGCGCACCAAGCAAGAGACCGCCTGGAATGCAGAGCGCGATATCTGGTGGCATGAGCTCGTTGAAAGGCAATCAGATCAGCATGTAGCTCAAGCCTTTGATGCAGAGCATGTCCTCTTTATTCTCTACACATCTGGCACCACTGCGAAGCCAAAGGGAATCTTCCACACCACTGGTGGCTATCTCACACAGACCGCATTCACCCACAAGATGGTCTTCGATATAAAGCCTGAGACCGATGTTTATTGGTGCACCGCAGATGTCGGTTGGATTACTGGTCATTCGTATATGGTCTATGGACCAATGATGAATGGTGCAACTCAGGTGATGTACGAAGGTACTCCTGATACGCCATCAAAGGATCGCATCTTTAAACTGATTGAAAAGTACAAAGTAACGATTCTCTATACCGCGCCAACACTGATCCGTACGTGGATGAAATGGGGCGATGAATTTCCAAATTCCTGCGATCTCTCTTCACTTCGCTTACTTGGCTCAGTCGGTGAACCAATTAATCCAGAAGCGTGGATGTGGTACCGCGAAGTCATCGGCCATAACAACTGTCCGATCGTTGATACCTGGTGGCAGACCGAGACTGGTGCAATCATGGTCTCGCCATTACCGGGAATCACTGCGACAAAACCAGGATCAGCGATGGGCCCATTGCCAGGTGTTGATGCGACGGTGATCGATGACGAAGGAAAAGTTGTTGGTAATGGTCATAGTGGTTATCTCACTCTCAACAAGCCATGGCCATCAATGATGCGTGGCGTCTGGGGTGAACCCGAGCGTTATCGCGAAACATATTGGTCACGCTTTGAAGGAAAGTACTTTGCCGGTGATGGTGCAAAGTGGGATGAAGATGGCGCACTCTGGTTGCTCGGTCGCGTTGATGATGTCATGAATGTCTCGGGCCACCGCATCTCGACGGCAGAAGTTGAATCAGCACTTGTCTCACATGAAGCGATCGCAGAAGCAGCTGTTGTGGGTGCAACTGATGCGATGACGGGACAGGGAATCGTTGCCTTCGTTATTTTGCGCGGTGGAATTGATCATTCACAAGGTGAGGTTCTCACCAAAGAGTTGAAGGCGCATGTCGCTAAAGAGATTGGCGCGATCGCTCGCCCGCGTCAGATTATGGTTGTGAATGAGTTACCAAAGACTCGAAGCGGAAAGATTATGCGCCGCTTGCTTCGCGATGTCGCCGAAAATCGTGCAGT
>DAINZB010000027.1:3180-8275 GCA_036749135.1 Candidatus Nanopelagicaceae bacterium
GAAGCGGAAAGATTATGCGCCGCTTGCTTCGCGATGTCGCCGAAAATCGTGCAGTCGGTGACTCCACAACGCTCGCCGATCCGAATGTAATGAAACTTATTTCAGAGGGTTTACAGACGGCAAAGAGTGAAGATTAAAGTTCACGTGCGGGGCTGATTTTTCAAGCTTGGTAAAGAGGGCACTCTTTGGGATCTCGTTGTGACCGATGCCCCACGGCATAGCCATCAGCAATTTTCCGACGATAAAGATCATAATCAAGGTACGTGCAATCGATAGCGCAGCGCCCAGGATTGAATCTGCCCACTTGAAGGGGCCGAAGAGAACCTTGCCATGAAAGAACTTTGCGAATCGTTTAAAGATCGCTTCTCCAACTGACGCACCAACAAAGATTGCAATGATGATGACTGCAAACTTATTGAGATTGCTATGCCAGGCACTTACGTAATGAAGTGAGAGAAAGAGTCCGGCGAATCCCCCACCAATGAAGCCAATGGCGCTAAAGAAGGTTGAGAGTAATCCGGCGCGATAACCGCGGATGAGTGCGCCAAGGAGTGCAACGAGAATGACCCAGTCGACCCAGTTCTTCATAGTGTTATCCCGAAATACTTCTTCACCAGTTGCTTAATCTGAGAGGTGGATTGGAAGAGTCCGATCTGCTTATAAACAACTCTGCCATGTGCATCAATAAACCAAGTAACAGGAACACCCATGCCGAATATGCCACGGGTCTTCGCCTTCACATCGTAGAGCTGTGGCCAACTCATCTTGTGGGATGCAACAAATGCTCGTCCTGATTGCATATTCCGCTCTTCGACATCGATACCGACAATGGCGACTTTGTTGAGCTTTGCGACATCAACAAGATGCGGGATCTCTTGTTGGCATGGTTCACACCATGATCCCCAGACATTGACGAGAACTGGACCACGAATCGCTTCAAAGGTGGTCGATCCGACACCATCTAAACAAGGAAGGAGCGTTCCCTTCTTTACTGAGACAGTTTTAATCGTTGAACATGACGGCGTACTTACAGCATGAGCTGGCGCAATGCTTGAAACTAGTAACGCAGTAATTAAGAGGAGCGCGCGCTTCATCGGAAATCCTCATCTGATTTCACCAGCGCCATGGCCTTTACTGTATCGGTCTCACCGATTCCATAAGCAGGGCAGAGCTTTGAAAGCGGACAAGCGCCACATGCCGGCTTACGACTATGACAGATGCGTCGACCATGCCAGATCATTCGCTGCGAGAGATTGGTCCACTCTTTGCGTGGGATGAGATCGCCAACTGCAAACTCAACCTTCACTGGATCATCTAAATCAGTCCAGCCAAATCGCCTGGCAAGTCGGCCAAAGTGGGTATCGACAGTGATTCCTGGAATATCAAAGGCATGGCCAAGGACAACATTTGCGGTCTTTCGGCCAACGCCAGGAAGTTTCACAAGTTCATCTTGAATCGGTGGGACTTCTCCTGAATATTCATGCATCAGGATTTCGCTCAATCCTTTGAGATGACGAGCCTTCACACGAAAGAAGCCGAGCGATTCAATGATGTTCTCGATATCGACGACAGATGCCCCAGCCATTTTCTTTGGCGTTCCATACTTTTTAAAGAGTCGCGGCGTTACAGAGTTGACCCGCTTATCAGTGCATTGCGCGCTAAGAACTGTGGCAACGAGCAATTGAAATGGAGTTTCAAAATCGAGTTCACAGCGAACATCGGGATAGCGTTTGGTGAGGATCTTGTACATCGCCATGGCCTCACGGGCGCTCTTCAACTCCGTCACAGGCTCAAGATTAGTCTCGATACCTATCTTTTGTGATCTTGGCTGCACCACAGTAAAGTGCGGCTGTGACCAAAGCTGCCGATGAATCTGTAATTCGTTCCGCACCATTGTTTAGCGCCTTAAGTGATGAAGAAGCTGCATCACTTCGCGCATCAATGACACTCGTCAAGGTCACCAAGGGACATACCCTTTTTAAAGAAGGAGAAGAAGGCGATCGCCTCTTCGTTGTCCTCGATGGAAAACTTAAGCTTGGTAAGTCATCACCTGATGGCCGAGAAAATTTGCAAGAGATCCTTGGACCGGGCGAGATGTTCGGTGAACTCTCACTCTTTGATCCAGGACCACGCACTGCGACTGCAACAGCAATCACTGATGCAAAGCTCTTGATGCTCCCTCATGAAAAAGTTCTCGATCTCATTACGTCACAGCCTGCGGTCTCGCTCGAGCTTCTACGTCGGTTAGCACAGCGGCTGCGTGATTCACGTGGCGAACAATCAGATCTTGTTTTTGTTGATGTTCCAGGTCGCGTTGCAAAGGCGATCATCGATCTCGGTGAGCGTTTCGGTGAGACGAAAGATGATGGTCTCCACGTTAAGCACGATCTCACCCAAGAAGAGCTTGCTCAACGTGTTGGTGCATCGCGCGAAACTGTGAATAAGGCACTTGCAGATTTTGCGGCTCGCGGCTGGGTCAGCCTCGAACCCCGCGCCGTAGTCATCAAGGACTACGAGCGCATCTCTAAGCGTGGAAAGTAATTACGCTACTTCGACAACGAGTTCGATCTCCACTGGTGCATCCAATGGAAGTTCTGCAACACCAATAGCGGTACGTGCATGCTTACCGTTTACATCTCCCCAGATATGAATGAGCGTCTCTGACGCACCGTTCACAACTCCTGGGTGTCCAACAAATCCAGCAACGCCATTTACAAATCCGCGAACCTGAACAACGCGAACGATGGAATCAACTGGTGCAACGAGTTCAACGGCAGCAAGTGCATTCAAGATACAGATCGTTGCTAACTCTTTTGCGCGCTCAGGAGTGACAGTTCCGCCAACCTTGCCAGTCTCGGCCATCTTGCCATCGACGAGTGGAAGCTGTCCTGCAGTAAAGACGAGGTTTCCGGTGCGGACAGATGGAACATATGCAGCAACAGGAAGAGCTGCTACTGGAAGGGTCAATCCGATTTCTGCGAGCTTTGCACGAACATCCATTTACTTAACCTCACGCTTCATATAGGCGACTAATTGTTCTCCGGTACCTGGTGCTGGAATTACTTGAACGAGTTCCCAACCCTCGGATCCCCAGGTATCGAGGATCTGCTTCGTTGCATGTGAGAGAAGTGGAACTGTTACATATTCAAACTTTGTGTGATCTGACATTAGTTTCCTCCGGTTAGTGCTGCTTTGACGAGCGCTGATACAGAACCACCATCGGCCTTGCCAGCAATCTTTGGTGAGATGACCTTCATGACTTGACCCATGCCTGCTGGACCTGATGCACCAGTTTCAGCGATTGCATCCGCGATCATCTGCTTGATCTCTGCTTCAGAGAGTTGGGCAGGGAGATAACGCGCGATGACTTCGCCTTCTTGCGCTTCAAGTTCTGCGCGATCGGCGCGACCGGCATCTTTAAATGCCTCAGATGCTTCGCGACGTTTCTTCGCTTCACGCGAGAGAACGGTGATGATCTCGGCATCGGTCAGTGTGCGGGCTTCTTTACCGGCGACCTCTTCAGTAGTGATCGCTGTTAAGACCATGCGGATCGTGCCGGAGGTGAGCTCATCGCGAGAGCGAATCGCCTCGGTTAAATCGTGCTGGAGTGTCTCTTTAATACTCATAGAGAGTATCTTCTCACGCCTATGGCTTATCAACTACGCGAGGCGACCCTGCCGGTACTGCCCCCTGGGGCGGCACCGATCCGAGTGCTCCACTTCTCTGACCTTCACCTCACTCCTGCACGTCATCAAGAGGTCGCCGATATCAAATCGTGGATCAACCTCAAGCCAGACCTTGTTATTAGTACTGGTGATTTCTTGGCGCATCAAGAGGCTGTGCCGGTTGCATTGCATGCACTCGATGAATTGCTCGCACTCCCTGGACTCTTCGTCTTTGGATCAAATGATTATTACGCACCGAAATTTAAGAACCCACTCAATTATTTAAAGAAGGATCACGGTCCCCGAATCTTGGGTAATGAGTTACCAACGAAAGATCTTGCCGATGGACTTACACGTCGGGGATGGAAGAACCTCAATCATGCGCGAGCGTTGATCACGATCAAGGGCTCGACTATCGAAGCTCGGGGTACCGATGATGCTCACCTTAATCGTGATGATTACAACACCGTTGCTGGCCCTGCTGCCGATTGTGATCTAGCGATCGGTGTTACACACGCGCCTTATAAGCGAGTTCTCGATGCGATGAATCGCGATGACTTAGATGTGATCTTTGCCGGACACACGCATGGCGGTCAGGTCAGATTGCCATGGCCTGGAGGTTCAAAGGCGTTAACAACAAATTGCGATCTACCGAAGTGGCGAGCACGTGGCGTGAGCGTTCAAAAGGGCGAAGCGTGGCTCAATGTTTCAGCTGGAATGGGAACTTCCCCATTCGCTCGGATTCGAGTCGCTTCGCCCCCTGAAGTAAGTCTGATTACTTTAGAAGCGAGTATTTAATACTTCGAGTAACCACTCTTCTCTGATATCTTTTGGCTTGGCGAAAGTGTGCGCTATTGGGTCCTTCGGGACCCTTTAGTGTTTCAACAGAAATTTTTATCAACAGTAGAAAAATCTCCACCCTTAAACAAACTTTTAACAACGTATCTTCTACTCGCTGTGGTGATGTGGTGTAAATGGCAACATACACACTTTCGCCAATTGTGAGCTGCGGGTTCGACTCCCGTCATCATCTCAGTAGCCTTAGTACTGGTGTAGGTAGAGTGGCTCTCGCCTACACCAGACTGAGCAATAACTATTTTTTGGGAATATATCCTTTAGGGCAAATTGGATTCTCTCCTTCAATTACCTTTATCTTATTTGCAGCAACACAAGTTAAAGATTTTTTTACACCTTTAATATTTATGATCGGCTGACTAAAGTGAATACCGCTGATTCGAAAATGTGCTACATGGTTGGAATCCACTGAAATGGAGTTTGTTGTAACTTCCGGAGTTCCGTTCTGGTCAATAACAGATACTGAATAGCTTTGAGCACCTATTAGAGAACTATCACGAAATGCACATGCATCTGGTCCCACAGGAACATTTGCTTCATAATTTCCTGTGTTAAGTGTTTGATGGTCGAGTAGG
>DAINZB010000027.1:8375-14184 GCA_036749135.1 Candidatus Nanopelagicaceae bacterium
CACAGGAACATTTGCTTCATAATTTCCTGTGTTAAGTGTTTGATGGTCGAGTAGGTGACCATTTGGGATAACTTGATTCACAACTGAAACGTTTTGTCCGGCTCCAGTAATTCTTGTTGGAATTAGCCAACTTGTTTTTAATGTAAGTTCAACTTGATCATTGTCAGTCATGAAGTTCGGCGATACTAAGTGCAAATGAAATCCGGAAAGAGCGGTTTGAGGAGTCTGGCGCCCTACTTCTTCTTGCTGCGCTTTTTAGTGATCTCGGCAGCGACAAGTTCTGCAATCTGAGCGGTATTGAGCGCTGCTCCCTTACGGAGGTTATCTCCGCAGAGGAAGAGATCTAGTGACTTCTTATCGTCGAGTGACTGACGAACGCGGCCGACCCAGGTTGGATCAGTTCCAACAACATCATTTGGTGTTGGGAACTTCTTATTCTCGGGATCATCTTCAAGAATCACGCCTGGCGCCTTTGCGAGAATCTTCTGCGCCGCTTTGCGTGTCACTTCGTTCTTGAAGGTGGCATGCACTGCAAGAGAGTGAGTTGTAAGCACAGGGACGCGAACACAGGTCGCAGATACCTTGAGCTTTGGCATTCCCAAAATCTTGCGAGACTCGTTGCGAACCTTGAGCTCTTCAGAGGTGTAGCCCTCTTCCTTCAACGAACCTGCCCATGGAACAACGTTCAAAGCAAGTGGCGCTGGGAATGGTGAATCACCAGAGACATGGTTTCGAACATCACCAGTTGCTTCACCAGCGGTAGTTCCAGCAACGGCAGAGATCTGCGCACGAAGTGCATCGATACCAGGTTGACCTGCACCTGATGCTGCTTGGTAGGACGCAACAACGAGTTCCTTCAAACCGAAGGCCTTGTTGAGTGCACCCATTGCAACGATCATCGAGAGTGTTGTGCAATTGGGATTGGAGATGATTCCCTTTGGACGCTTTGCCGCATCTTTTGGATTTACCTCTGGAACCACAAGTGGAACCTTTGGATCCATACGGAATGCACCAGAGTTATCAACGACTACTGCACCACGAGCTGCAGCAACTGGTGCCCACTCAGCAGAGATCTCATCAGGGACGTCGAACATCGCGATATCAATTCCATCGAAGGCTTCTGGTGAGAGTGCAACAACGGTGAGTTCCTCACCGCGACACCACAACTTCTTACCGGCAGAGCGAGCAGATGCGATCAGACGGATCTCGCCGTAAACATTCTCGCGCTTGCTCAAGATATCGAGCATCACAGTTCCGACAGCGCCGGTTGCACCGACAACTGCAAGTGATGGGAGCTTTGAATTACTCATCGTCCAGTACCTCCATACACAACTGCCTCTGAATCAGCATCGAGTTCGAATGCTGAGTGCGCTGCTTTAACGCCCTTTTCTAGGTCGCTTTCGCGAACAATGACCGAGATACGGATCTCTGAGGTCGAGATCATCTCGATATTCAGGCCAGCATCAGCGAGGCAAGCAAAGAATGTTGCTGTTACACCTGGGTGGGAACGCATTCCTGCACCGACGAGTGAGAGCTTTCCGATCTGATCATCGTATTGAAGTGAGTGGAATCCGATCTCGCCTTGAACATCCTTCAAGATTCGCGTTGCTTCTGCGCCATCGTTCTTTGGCAAGGTGAAGGAGATATCGGTAAGGCCTGTTGCTGCAGCAGAGACATTCTGCACGATCATGTCGATATTGATATCGGCATCCGCGATGGTCTGGAAGATACGAGCAGCAACTCCAGTACGATCTGGAACGCCGACGATCGTGATCTTCGCTTCGCTCTTGTCATGTGCGACACCGGCGATGATTGCTTGTTCCATATTTGCTCCTTCAGGATGATCTTTAACCACCCATGTACCTTCGAGATTTGAGAATGAAGAACGGACGTGAATTGGTAGGTCATAACGACGTGCATATTCGACACATCGAAGATGGAGAACCTTTGCGCCACTTGCGGCAAGTTCCAACATCTCTTCGTAAGTGATGGAATCTAATTTGCGAGCTGCTGGAACGATGCGTGGATCTGCGGTGTAGACACCATCAACATCGGTATAGATCTCACAGACATCTGCTTCGAGTGCAGCAGCGAGCGCAACCGCAGTTGTATCCGATCCACCGCGACCAAGTGTGGTGACATCGTTGGTATCTTGATTGATTCCTTGGAATCCCGCGACGATGGCAATTGCACCATCGTTGAGCGCTTCAACAATGCGACCTGGCTTCACATCGATAATGCGCGCCTTGCCATGTGTTGAAGTAGTAAGTACTCCTGCTTGTGAACCAGTAAAGGAGCGAGCTTCATGGCCCAAGTTGCCGATCGCCATTGCGAGAAGTGCCATCGAGATTCGCTCGCCAGCGGTGAGCAACATGTCGAGTTCGCGGCCATTTGGCATTGGGGTGACTTGTTCGGCTAAATCGATCAGTTCATCAGTGGTATCGCCCATTGCTGAGACGACTACTGCGACCTGATGGCCAGCCTTCTTCGTTGCCACGATCCGGCTCGCTACACGCTTGAGCCCTTCGGCATCAGCGACCGATGAGCCGCCGTACTTCTGAACGATTAATCCCATGGATATATGGAATCAGAGGGAGGGCGATATGGGAGAGAGATTTCTGAAAAATCTCATTATGTGGATAGCGCACGCAATCCACTATATGAGACAACTCCTATTCGATGGTGCGACGGCCCTCAAATGCTCGGCCGAGCGTGACCTCATCGGCATATTCGAGGTCGCCGCCAACAGGAAGTCCTGAAGCTAAACGGCTGACCTTGATCCCCATCGGGCGGATCTGGCGGATCAAATATGAGGCGGTCGCTTCACCTTCAAGATTGGGATCGGTCGCAATGATGATTTCGGCGATATCGGGATTGGCGAGACGAACCATTAATTCGCGGATGCGAAGTTGTTCTGGACCAACGCCATCGATCGGACTGATTGCACCACCAAGGACGTGATACTTCCCGCGGAACTCACGAGTCTTCTCGATCGCCATCACATCTTTTGATTCTTCAACGACGCAGATCAAGGTGCCATCGCGGCGTGGATCGCGACAGATCCGGCAGAGCTCTTCTTCAGAGATATTGCCGCACTCGGTACAGAACTTCACGCGCTCTTTAACGGTGCGTAAGACATCGACCAATCGAGTGACATCGACGCGTTCAGATTGAATAATGTGAAACGCGATTCGCTGTGCAGACTTTGGACCGATACCAGGCAGACGGCCTAGTTCATCGATCAGATCTTGGATCGCGCCTTCATACATCGTTTGAGTACTTCTTAATTACTTGTGCGCCGAGTTCTTTTGCAAGGAGCTCATGGCCGCTGAGTTCAGGTGCATCAGTGGGATCTTCGACAGTTCGCTCAGGTGTCGTCGCTGATGCAGTAACACTTGGATCAACGATGCATTCAACTTTGATATCTAAGCCAACTACTTCAGCAAATGCCTTTCGCAGAATCACATCTGATTCAGAACGGACAAATGAATCGCGCGCACCGGAGTTGACGATTCCGATTGTGATTGCCTTATCGTCAACAGATAAGACTTGTGCGCTAGCAGAGAGCAAGGACCAGGTAAGGCGACGTTGCTTCTTCACATTCTCAATAACCTCTGGCCAGAACTTACGAAGTGCAGCGATATCAACGGGGCCACTTGGTTTTGGGGTTGGTGCTGCTGCGGGGGCTGGCTTTGGAGTTGGTGCTGCAGTAGGGGCTGGCTTTAAAGCCGGAGGTTCTTTAATCTCTGGCTGAGCCGCCTCTTTCACAACTGGAGGAGCGATCGGTGATGGTTGACTAATAGAAATTCCTTTTTCCAACCGTTCAATACGAGCCAATAACCCTTGATCGTCGCTTCCTGGCAACAAGATGCGAGCACAAATAAGTTCAAGAATGAGGCGTGGGGCAGTCGCTCCGCGCATCTGGGTTAAGCCATCGGCAGCGATATCGGCAGAACGAATAAGTGTGGCCGCACCAATTACTTGGGCCTGTGACTTCATTCGCTCGAGTTGATCTTCTGGATATTCGCGCAAGATATGGCCGGCGTTATCTTTGGAGGCACCAACAATAATCAGATCGCGCAACCGCTCTAAGAAATCTTGGGTGAAACGACGTGGATCATGGCCAGATTCAACAACGCGGTTCACGGTATTAAAGAGCGTTGCACCATCACGGGCAGCGAGCGCATCAACTGCTTCATCAAGAAGTGCGCCATCAGTAAAGCCAAGAAGTGCAGTGGCAACTTCGTAGGTCACGCCATCTTTACCAGCGCCAGCAAGGAGTTGCCCTAGAACAGAGAGCGCATCACGAACAGATCCACCCGAAGCACGCACTACTAATGGGATAACACCCTTTGCGACTTTGATTCCCTCTTGCTTGCAGACACCTTCAAGATGCTCAGCAAGAACTGCAGGAGGAACTAAGCGGAATGGGTAGTGATGAGTACGCGAACGAATTGTTGCAATTAACTTATCTGGTTCAGTTGTTGCAAAGATAAAGAGAACATGTGGTGGTGGCTCTTCGACAACTTTGAGGAGCGCATTGGCAGCGCCGGGTCCAAGTTGGTGAGCCTCATCGATAATGTAGATCTTGTAACGAGATTGAACGGGTGCAAAGAAAGCTTTATCGCGTAGGTCGCGTGCATCATCAACTAAACCATGAGTTGCTGCATCGAGTTCCATGACATCGATAGAGCCTGGACCATTTGCAACGAGATCACGACAGGATTGACATTCGCCACAAGGATTTGGTGTTGGTCCCTTTTCACAGTTGAGTGAACGAGCCATGATGCGCGCTGATGAAGTCTTACCGCAACCACGTGGACCACTAAAGAGATATGCGTGATGAATAGATCCAGATGTCAGAGCGTTAGAGAGTGGTTCAGTGACATGATCTTGGCCGATGACTTCACCAAAGGTTGATGGCCGATACTTGCGATATAACGCTAGTGACATCGCCATCTCCTTCTCTGATCAGCTACTTATCGAGCCCTGCTAGTTGTTGGGATCCCCCGCACACCCGCCAGAGCGGACCTACCCTTGCTGCATTCCTGCCCTGGGGGAGTTCAGTACGGTAACGCCGCACGGAGGATCTGAGGGTAATCATAGTTTCTAGAGCCGATAGGCTACGACCCGTAATGACGCACAAATTGGCTCTGAAGAGAGTCGAATTGCGCGGCCAGCACAGGAGGATTCGCATAGCGGCCGAGTGCGCACGCTTGGAAAGCGTGTAAAGGGCAACCTTTCGAGGGTTCAAATCCCTCATCCTCCGCTCGTTTCACTCGCTCCGGCTGATTCACTTATTTACTCATCAAGTGGTTCAGCTGGAACCAATCACCACATCCAATACTCACTCGCTAGGACATCCTCCGCTCCAAAATATCTACTGCGGGTAATCGGCTTTCTTGGCTAACTTCCTTCTATGTCAGTTCCAACTGATCTTCCCTTTCCAGAAAAAGATGAAGATATTCGCTTGATGGTGGAACTGGCCGAGGTGCACAGTGCTCGATTTGAAAAACAGGTGAGCGAGTTCCTGGATAAAGGTGATCTAAAAGTAGCCCATGGAAATTTTTCCCTTAGGTACCAAAAAGCTGGAATAGGTTGCAGAATCTCTCTCTCAAGCGATGCGGAAGATTCATATCGAGAATTAGCTGAGGCGCGTTTAGTTGGTAACTACTTCAAGGATAGGAAGACTCTATTTTGGGAGTTCGCCCACTCTGAAGCCAGATTGATCATAGAAGAAAAAGTTATTATTTAAGCGAGCGACTGAGCCAACCTGCCATAAGAAGTGTTGCCGTTGGGAAGAACATTG
>DAINZB010000028.1:0-12431 GCA_036749135.1 Candidatus Nanopelagicaceae bacterium
ATTTTGATTGCCACATCGCGATGTAAACGATCATCATGTGCAGCATAGACATCGGCCATGCCACCAGTGCCGATCATCGCACCAACTGTGTAACGGTTCCCAAGGACCTTACTCATTTGCGGCACCAAGTAATTCGCTATGAGTGGAAGGTGAATCGACGATCTCGGCCCAGAGAATGGTGATGTTATCTGGTGCACCCTTGGCTTTGGTGGCAGTGATGAGTTTCTCGAGAATCTCGGAGTCATCGCTCTTCTTGAGAATTTGCTCAATCTCATGATCTGAGAGCACTGATGAGAGGCCATCGCTACACAATAAGAATTTCTCGCCGCTCTTTGCTTCAAGTGAGACGAGTACCGGGTCAATTCCAGAATCTCCCATAAGTGCTTGCGTTAGCAATGAACGCTGTGGATGGGAATGCACCTCTTCTGGCGTGAGGCGACCTTGATCAATGAGCTCTTGCATCACAGTGTGGTCAACGCTGATCTGCGAGAGGCGCTTTCCATTCCAGCGATATGCCCGGGAATCTCCAACATGGAGAAGTTCAATGGTGCGATCGGTGAGATGTAGCGCGGTGAGGGTCGTACCCATTCCACTCAGTGATGCATCTTCAGCAGTGCGATCGAGAATCTCTTGATCGATCGAATAACAAATATTTAAAAGGAGATCTTCACGGGATTCTTCATCGATATTTCCATCGTCGAGAATCTTGCCCAGTTGTGCGAGTGAGGTAATAGCGATCTTTGATGCAACTTCTCCAGCAGCATGACCGCCCATTCCATCGGCGACAGCGATCAATTGGGGCGAGATCAATCCGGCATCTTCATTACCTTCACGAACCAAGCCGCGATCGGTTGCAGCAAGTACGCGGAATGAACGAACCATCACTGCCCCTTTCGTGGATCTGCCGTACAAGATGCGTGGAGATAAAACGGATTACGAGCACAGAGCCTAACAAGTTACCCTTAGGCCGTGACCCGTTCAGCAACCCGATATGCCTATCTTGGACCTGAAGGCACATTTACGGAAGCGGCTCTTCGACAGATTACCCACGCAGGTGATGAGCTCATTCCTTATGCAAATGTGACTGCAGCGCTCGAGGCTGTCCGCAATGGCGAAGTTCAGAAGGCGCTCGTTCCAATCGAGAACTCAGTTGAGGGTGTTGTCGCTCGCACGCTCGATGAACTCGCGATGGGTACACCTCTTGTTATTACCGCCGAGACCACACTTCCCGTTTCGTTTGCCTTGATGGTGATGCCGGATCGCGTTGGTCAGAAGATCACGCGCATCGCAACGCATCCACATGCCGAATCACAATGTCGTACATATATCGCTCGTGAACTTTCAGGCGCTGAAATTATTGATACGCCTTCAACTGCAGCTGCCGCGAAAGGTCTTGCAGATGGAAATTACGATGCCGCGATCGCGGCGAAATGGGCGGCCGAGAAATATGGACGAACCGTTATCGCTGAAGATATTGGTGAGAACCAAGGTGCCGTCACTCGATTTGTTGTTGCAGAACTTCCGGGCGAATTAGGTGCACCTACTGGTAACGATCGCACATCACTCGTTGCCTATATCGATATCGACCATGCTGGTGCACTCCTCGAGATCTTGACGGAATTTGCTAAGAACAATGTGAACCTGACATTCATTCAGAGTCGCCCAACGGGTCGCGAGCTAGGCCATTATCACTTCATCATGGATGTCGAAGGCCATATCAACGATGCACCAGTAGCAGCAGCGGTTACCGGGCTGCGTGAGATCTGTGAAGATATCCGCTTCCTCGGGTCTTATCCGAGAGTTAGGTAGAGTTCACCCGTGATCGATCTCAAAGTAATTCGCGAAAATCCAGATGCTGCGCGCACCTCTCAGAAGGTACGTGGTGAGGATCCTGCACTCATCGATCAACTCATTGCTGCCGACGATGCACGTCGCGCCGCACTCTCTGCCTTCGAAACTCTACGTGCAGAACAGAACACTCTCTCGAAGAGCGTTGGCGCTGCAAAAGGTGAGGAAAAGACGGCGTTATTAGAGAAGGCCAAGGGGCTATCTGCACAAGTAAAGGCGGCAGAAGCAACTGCTTCAGAGCTGGCAGAGAAGTCACAAGCGATCTTGCTTCAGATTCATAACCTCATCGATCCAGAGGCACCTGTTGGTGGCGAAGAAGATTTCAAAATTATTGAACATGTTGGAACGCCACGTGATTTTGCGGCAGATGGTTTTGAGGCGCGCGATCACGTCGAGATCGGCAAAATCCTTAAAGCGATAGATACAGAACGCGGTGCAAAGGTCTCTGGTTCACGTTTCTATTACCTCACAGGTATGGGTGCGATGCTCGAGTTTGCACTTGTTAACTATGCAATCTCTTCAGCAACGAAAGCTGGCTTTACTCCAGTGATCCCACCAGTTTTGGTGAAGCCACCTGCCATGGAAGGCACCGGATTCTTGGGACAAGCTGCAGAGAATGTCTTCCATCTTGAAGAAGATGATTTCTATTTGGTTGGAACATCTGAAGTTCCACTCGCCGCGTATCACATGGACGAGATCGTCGATAATCTCCCGCTTCGTTACGCCGGTTACTCATCATGCTTCCGCCGTGAAGCAGGAACATATGGCAAAGATACCCGCGGAATTATTCGTGTTCATCAATTCGATAAGGTCGAGATGTTCACTTTCTGCAAGCCAGAAGATGCTAAAGCTGAACACTTGCGTTTGCTCCAATGGGAGAAGGACTTTATGAATGCGATGGAGATTCCTTATCGCGTCATCGATGTTGCATCCGGAGATCTTGGTGCATCAGCTATTCGTAAGTTCGATATTGAAGCGTGGATTCCAACTCAAAATGCTTATCGTGAAGTCACGTCAACCTCTAACTGCACTGAGTTCCAAGCTCGCCGCCTCAATATTCGTTATCGCGAAGAGTCCGGTACTAAATCAGTAGCAACACTTAACGGCACCTTGGTGGCAATCCCACGCATGATTGTTGCGATTTTAGAGAACCATCAGAATGCTGATGGCTCCGTCAATGTTCCAGCAGCGCTTCGTCCATTCTTGGGCGTTGAGAAATTGTTGCCATCAGCGTGAGTATTGCGGGCAAGCGTCCGAAACTAATAGCAACAGATCTCGATGGCACGATCGTTGTTCATGGCGAGGGGTATGACAACTCTCAGATACGCCAACGTACTGTCGATGCCTTTAAGAAGGCGCATGAACTCGGTATACATATCTATTTTGTAACGGGAAGACCTCCGCGTTGGATGCCTGAGATCCGCGATGCTTTTGGATTTGGAAATTCCATCTGTGCTAATGGCGCAATGCTTTATGACTTTGTCAATGATGAAGTTCTCGAAGAGTGGGGAATCCCAATCGAGAACCAGAAAGAGATTGCTCGCGTCCTGCGCGAACACATTCCGAATATTTCGTTTGCAATCGAATATGGCGATGAGTTCCATCATGAACTTGCCTATGTTCCGCGTTGGGATATCGGCGTGGATATGCAACCGATTGCGAAGATCGAAGAGCGCATGGTTCGCCCAGCCTTCAAGATGCTCGCACGTTGTAGTGATTACGACATGACATCCGATGAAATGCTTGAGATTGCTCAACGCGAAGTTGGGCATTTAGCAACGATTACTCACTCGAACCCAACTGAATCGCTCTTAGAAATTTCAGCGATTGGTGTGAGCAAGGGTGAGACCCTTGCCAAGATTGCAGAACGCCATGGTCTTACCGCTGATGATTGCGTGAGCTTTGGCGACAACCCCAATGATTTCTCGATGCTCGCCTGGGCGGGACGTTCATGGGCGATGGGCGATGGCCATCGCGATGGCATCAAATATGCCAAGTTCGTTGCAGAGCCTCATCACACCGATAGCGTCGCTCGTATCATTGAAGAGTTGATCGAACTCCCTGCTTAAGGTGCTCACCAGAGCCTTCGATTTTGAGGGATGCCTGCCTCAACGGTAAGTTTGCCCACGGAGGACTCGCATAGCGGCCGAGTGCACCGGTCTTGAAAACCGGCAAGGGAAACCTTCGTGGGTTCAAATCCCACGTCCTCCGCCAGAGCAGTACAAGTACGAAATTGGAGAGCGCAGGTGGCTGACTTCACAGCCCCTGCGCTTACCCTAATCTGGCGAACGATTCGCAAGGAGAGCAGACTTCTCCTATGGCTACAGGCGTATTTTCCGAAGGTAGAGCGAAGATATCCGAGCGCACACTGCGCACCGATAAATGGTGGATCCAACCGCTCATCACAGTCCTCGTACTTCTCTCATTCATTGTCTATGCGACCTTCCGCGCATTTGAAAATGGCAATTACTTTGCAGAGCCGTTGATCTCACCGTTCTACTCACCATGTCTCTCGACTGCGTGTATAGCGGGTGCATCACTTCTCGGTACGCCATTTGGAATCATCCATATCTTTGGAATGGTTCTCTCACCAGCGCTATTAATTTTGATCTTCCCACTTGGTTTCCGTCTTACTTGTTACTACTACCGTAAGGCGTACTACCGCTCATTCTGGATGTCACCACCTGCATGTGCAGTTGCAGAGCCACATGCAAAGTACACCGGTGAAACAAGAGCACCTCTTATTATGCAGAATGCACACCGTTGGTTCTTCTATGCCGGACTTGTCTTCAACGTCTTGCTCACAGTTGATGCCTTCTTAGCATTTAGAAATCCAGAGAAGCAATGGGGCCATATGTCAGTAGGAACACTTGTCCTACTTGCTAACGCAACCTTCCTCTGGTTCTACTCACTTTCATGTCACACCTGCCGCCATACAGTTGGTGGACGTCTTCGTAACTTCTCGAAGCACCCACTCCGTTACAAGGCATGGACCCTTGTTTCAAAGCTCAACCATTATCACCAGAACTTCGCTTGGGTATCACTCTTCGGTGTTGCGCTCGCTGACGTTTATGTCCGTGAAGTCGCGACCCACGCGATCACTAACTGGTACTTCTTCTAAGTCGGGGGATTAAGAGAACATGGCAAATCTAGAGAAGCATTCCTATGACGTTGTCGTCATTGGTGCTGGTGGAGCTGGACTTCGTGCTGCTGTTGAAGCGCGCGATGCCGGTCTACGAGTAGCGATTGTCTGCAAGTCCCTCTTCGGCAAGGCCCACACTGTTATGGCAGAAGGTGGCGCTGCTGCATCCATGGGTAACGTCAATGACAACGACAACTGGATGGTTCACTTCCGCGACACAATGCGCGGCGGAAAGTTCCTCAACCACTACCGCATGGCAGAACTCCATGCGAAGGAAGCACCAGATCGCATCTGGGAGCTTGAGATGTGGGGCGCGCTCTTTGATCGCACCAAAGAAGGAAAGATTTCACAACGTAACTTCGGTGGACACGAATATCCACGTTTGGCTCACGTTGGTGACCGCACAGGTCTCGAACTCATTCGCACTATGCAGCAACGTATCGTTGCTTTGCAGCAGCAAGATAAGAAAGAGTTCGGCGATTTCGAGAAGAACCTCAAGGTCTTTGCTGAAGTAACGATCACTGAAATTCTCAAAGAGAATGGCAAGATCGCTGGCGCTTACGGATATCGCCGTGAGACTGGTGAAGAGATTCTCTTCGAAGCTCCTGCAGTTGTCATTGCAACAGGTGGTGTCGGTAAGACATTTAAAATTACATCGAACTCTTGGGAAGGTACTGGCGATGGCCATGCACTTGCTCTCAAGGCCGGTGCAAACCTTGTTGATATGGAGTTCTTGCAATTCCACCCAACTGGAATGGTCTGGCCACTTTCAGTTAAGGGAATTCTTGTAACAGAGTCCGTTCGCGGTGAAGGTGGAATTCTCACCAACTCACTCGGCGAGCGCTTTATGTTCAAGTACATCCCAGATGTCTTTAAAGATAAGTATGCAGATAACGAAGAAGAAGCGGATCGTTGGTATCTCGATCAAGATAACAACCGCCGCCCACCTGAGTTGCTCCCACGCGATGAAGTAGCGCGCGCTATCAATAGCGAGGTAAAGGCTGGTCGCGGAACTGAACACGGTGGCGTATTCCTCGATGTTTCAAAGCGAATCCCTGCTGATGTTATTAAGAAGCGTCTGCCATCTATGTGGCACCAGTTCTATGAACTTGCTGGCGTAGATATCACCAAGGAAGCGATGGAAGTTGGCCCAACCTGTCACTACGTCATGGGTGGCGTAGAGGTTGATCCAGATTCTGCTGCTGCAGTTGGCGTTGACGGTCTCTTCGCAGCTGGTGAAGTTGCTGGTGGAATGCACGGATCAAACCGTCTCGGTGGAAATTCACTTACTGACTTGCTCGTCTTTGGCCGTCGTGCCGGTGTGGGCGCAGTCGAATATGTGAAGTCACACGGTGCAAACCCAGTGAGCGATGCAACGATTGCGAAGGCAGCTGCTCGCATCGAAGCGCCATTCACACGCACTGGTGGCGAAAATGCCTATTCACTCCACCAAGAACTCCAAGAGATTACGCATAACTTGGTCGGAATCATCCGTACTGGTGCTGAGCTACAAGAAGCGATTGAAAAGATCGCCGATATCCGTAAGCGCAGCGCCAATATCTCGGTCGCCGGCGATCGTAAGTTCAACCCTGGTTTCCACTTGGCCTTCGATCTCGACAATATGTTGTTAGTTGCTGAGAGCACTGCAAAGTCAGCACTTCTACGTGAAGAGTCACGTGGCGGACATACTCGCGATGACTTCCCAACGATGAATTCAACCTGGCGTCAGGTCAACAACATTGCGAGCTTTGATGGCGAGAAGGTCTCGATCAAGAAGCAAGCACTTCCTGAGATTCCAAAGGAACTCTTCGACCTCTTTGATGTCCATGAGTTAGAGAAGTACATGACACCGGCAGAAATTGCGAAAGGCGGTTCCAACTAATGGCACGCACTCTCAAATTACGCATCTGGCGCGGCGACGATAAGACTGGTGGCTTGCAAGATGTCACCGTTGAAGCGAACCACGGTGAAGTAGTACTCGACATCATCCATCGCGTTCAAGCAACACAGATGGGCGACCTTGCTGTTCGTTGGAACTGCAAAGCTGGTAAGTGTGGCTCTTGTTCGATGGAGATCAACGGTAAGCCACGTCTGGCTTGCATGACTCAGGTCGCTTCATATGCTGAAGATGAGACGATCACCATCACACCACTTCGCGCATTCCCAGTTATCAAGGATCTCGTTACAGATGTCTCCTTTAACTACAAGAAGGCGCTCGAGATTCCATCTGTTTCTATGCCTGAAGGAATGAAGCCAGGTGAGCCTCGCATGGAGCAGATCGATGTGGAGCGTTCCCAAGAGTTCCGTAAGTGCATTGAGTGCTTCTTGTGCCAAGACACCTGCCACGTTATTCGCGATCATGAAGAGAATAAGAAGTCCTTTGCTGGACCTCGCTTCTTTATTCGTATCGCAGAACTCGATATGCACCCACTTGATACCTTACGCAATCGTAAGAAGACCGCTCAAGAAGAGCACGGTCTTGGAATGTGTAACATCACAAAGTGCTGTACTGAAGTTTGCCCAGAACATATTCGCATCACTGATAACGCAATCATTCCTATGAAGGAGCGCGTTGTTGATGAGAAGTACGATCCACTTCGCTGGCTTGGAAGCAAGATCCGTAAGCGCGAGGGCATTCTTTAATCTTCAGATCGATGATCTCGAGAGGTTAATCCAGTACCCTTTTAGGTATGAAACTTCTCGTACGTTGGGCTGCTAGCGCACTCGCCGTTTGGGCTGCGACTGGGCTCATTCCTGGAATCAAAGTTCATGGTGGCGCCTGGAGTTATTTCTGGGTTGCCCTTCTCTTCTCGCTGATCAATGTCACGATCGGTTCGATCCTTAAAGTCCTGACTCTCCCAGCAGTGCTTCTCTCGATGGGGCTCTTCATCGTGGTGATCAATGCTGCGATGCTTGAGCTCACTGCTCGATGGTCGACTGCCCTCACGATCGATAACTTCTGGTCGGCACTCTTTGCTGCACTTGTGATCTCGATTGTCTCTGGACTTCTCAATCGCACTGTGAAGCGAGTAGGCCAAAACTGAAGAACGTTGCAGTTGTCGCACTTGGTGGAATAGTCGGCTCACTCTCCCGCTGGGCAGTCTCACTTCCTTTCACCGAGCGTGGATTTCCCTGGGGAACTCTCCTTGTGAATTACATTGGCTCAGTCATTCTCGTTGCCGTACTTCTCTATTCACGCCACCATAAATCTGCCAAGTGGTGGTGGCGCCCAGCTCTAGGCGCTGGATTCTGCGGTGGCTTCACAACATATTCAGCATTCGCATTGAAGATCGATCAATACTTTGAAACTGGTGGCATCAGATCAGCAATCATCTATGCCATCGCCTCACTCCTTGGTACTTACATACTCGTCTTTACAACGCATGAGCTTCTTGAGAAGAAGTTAGTGAAATGAATACTGAGCTATTAATTGCACTAGGTGCCGGAATAGGTGCTCCAGCGAGATATCTCGTTGATCAACAGGTTAAAAAGTTGCATCAATCGCTTATTCCGATTGAGACACTAGGAATCAATACTGTCGGTTCATTTATTTTGGGAATGACCGTGCATTACAACCACGATGTTAAATTCATGATCGGCACTGGTTTTGCGGGTTCATTTACAACTTGGTCAACCTTTGCAGTTGAGGCCCACCATCTGATCAAGAAGAACCACAAAGGCAAGGCTTATCTCTATCTTGCGCTTACCTTGGTACTTGGAATTGGTGCTGCTGCGATTGGAAATTACCTCTAAGCGAGCGAACGCATCCAGTTCTCGACATCATCTGCTTGGCTAGGAATATTCTTACTCAGAACTTCGCAGCCAGTTTCAGTGATTAAGACATCATCTTCAATGCGAACACCGATACCGCGCAACCGCTCTGGCGCATGGAGATCATCAGGGTGGAAGTAGAGGCCAGGTTCAACTGTCAGAACCATGCCTGGCTTAAGCACACCTTCGCGGTATTCTGATTGACGCGCTTCGCCGCAATCATGGACATCGATACCGAGCATGTGGCTCACTCCGTGAATCGTCCAACGACGGTGCAATCCAACTTCGGGCTTCATCGATTCTTCAGCTGAGATTGGAAGAACTCCGAGAGCTGCTAGACCTTCGGCAAGAACTTGATGACAGGCCTTGGTGATATCCATGAACTTTGCACCAGGCTTGCATGCGGCAAATCCAGCTTGCTGGGCTTTCCACACTAAGTCGTAGATATCTCGCTGCGCGCGCGTGAACTTTCCGTTCACTGGAAATGTACGCGTGATATCGGCGGTATAGAGCGAATCCAACTCAATTCCAGCATCGATCAAGATGAGATCGCCATCAAGTACATCACCATCATTACGTACCCAGTGGAGAATGCAGGCATGTGAGCCGCTTGCAACGATTGAGTCATAACCCAATTCATTTCCATCGAGACGGGCGCGAGCAAAGAAGGCACCTTCAATAACGCGCTCACCACGTCGTACGCCGACTGCAGAGTCAAAGACTTTCACCATATCTGCAAAGCCACGACCTGTTGCATCGACAGCTTCTTGTAATTCAGCGATTTCGAATGAATCCTTAATCAAACGCATTTCAGAGAGAAAGACGTCGAGTTCGGCCTCTTTTTTCTTGCGCTTGGCAACTACCTTATCGACGAGTGAATCTTCACCACGTACGATGATTGTTGATTCATCATCGAGAAACTTCTTGAGTGAATCAATATCGCGGCATTCAATTCCATAACGGGTCTTCGTCTCATCAAGTGTCATGCGACGGCCGATCCAGAATTCACCATGAGCGCGATCGCGATAGAACTCTTCCGAGTCGCGTGGTGAACGGGGATGGATAAAGAGAAGCGCCTCATGGCCATTCTTCTTTGGCTCAAGTACTAAGACTGACTCGGGTACTGAATCTAGTGCGGTAATTCCGGTGAGATATGAGAATGCGGAATTGGCACGGAATCGATAATCAGTATCGTTGCTACGCACTTTAAGTTCACCAGCAGGGATAACAATTCTCTCCCCAGGAAATGCATCAGATAATTTCTTACGGCGATCGGCTGAGAACTTTGCTACACGCGCTTCGGAAATACCATGGAGCGGTGATGGTGCCCATCCAGTACCCATGAACTTGCTCCAAGCATCAGCTGATGGAGCATCATGTGAAGCAATCTTTATAGTTTTAGCCATTGGAGAAGAGTAATCCCATCAGGTCGGTGCAGGTAGACTGGGGCCGTGATTGAAGAGTCGACGCGACCATGGGGGCGATACGAAGTTCTCGAGGAGTATCCAACCCACAAGGTAAAGACCATCTGGGTGACACCGGGCAAGCGCCTCTCATATCAGCGCCATGAAAAGCGCGCAGAACATTGGTTTATCGTCTCAGGCCACGGTGAAGTTACCCTCGATGGCGTTGTTCGAAAGATCGGACCTGGTGATGAAGTGAGCTTTGGTATTGGCGTCGCTCACCGAGTTCATAACACAGGCACAGAAGAACTCATCTTTGTCGAAGTTCAGACAGGTACTTATTTCGGCGAGGATGACATCATCCGCATTGAGGATGACTTCGGTCGCTAAGAATTCTTAATTGCGGAATGGGGGCTGGTCTAAGAGCTCACCATCAACGGGACTTGTGGTTGGTAGATTCGCATTTAATTCAGCAAGCTCAGATGCAGTGATATCAATATTTACACCTTCAATAGTTTCAAGAATATTCTCTTTCCGCGTTGAACTTGGAATTGGAATTGATGTTGGGAAGTTAGCAAGGTGCCATGCAACAGTAAGAGCAAATGGTGAAACTCCCTTAGCCTCAGCAATTGAATTAAATGAGCCAAAGCGATCGGAGGCGAGGTCTTTAGAGCCCTTTCCAATTCCACCAAGCGGTGACCACGGTAAGAAGGCGATTCCATACTCAGTACAGATATCAATAACTTCCCGGGAGTTGCGGTATCGAGGGCTATATTCATTCTGAACAGAGACAATTCCACCCTCAGCCGGTGTACCACCAATTTTTATAGCTCGGCGAAGTTGTTCAGCATTCACATTGCTGACAGCGACATGCTTTACATAGCCATGTTCTTTGAGAGCCATAACATTTTCGACCTGAGTCTCGTATGGCATGAAATGATCTAGGCGGTGATGCTGCCACACATCAATCTGTTCAACACCTAATCGGAGTGCAGAGGCTTCAACTGCGCGAAAGAGGTAATGCTTATCTGCATTGCGACCAGAAACTCCGAACCAGTTGCCATCTTCTCTATCCCGAGTGATTCCACCCTTTGTAGCAAGCACTAATTTCGCCTTCTGGGCTGGTGTTCCGCTCCAGGTGCGAACTGCTTCACCAACGAGTCGCTCGTTATGGCCAATGGTGTTCCACGTTGGGGCATAGATATCAGCTGTATCAAGGAGGGTAACGCCAAAATCTAGAGCGGCATGAATTACTGAGATCGCAGCTGCGCGATCATCGAGCATACTGGGAGTCTTTGGGGGCATATCCGAGAGGGGCATACAACCGATTCCAACAGCGGTGACTTCAAATGATCCGATTTTGCGAGTCTTCATTATTCAGGAAGCCTTCCTAAGCCTTGGTGGGTATTGAGGATTTTTACATGTTTTGGTTCGAGCTCTTCAAGGGAACTTACTCCAAGTAGCTTCATAGATCTAGACATCTGCCCCTGCATAATCGTGAGCGCACGTTCGACACCCTCTTGCCCGCCAGCCATGAGCCCATAGAGATAGGCACGTCCGATGTAGGTGAAATCAGCGCCATGTGCGATCGCGGCAAGGACATCGCCACCGTGCATGATCCCAGTATCGATATGAACTTCCATATCCTTCTTTAACTCTTTCTTGACTTGACCAAGTAGGTGGAAAGGTACTGGAGCCCTATCGAGTTGGCGTCCTCCGTGGTTTGAGAGAAGTACTGCATCTACGCCATATTTTGCGCATCGCTTTGCATCTTCAACATTTTGGATTCCCTTTACTGTCAATGTTCCTTTCCATTGCTGGCGAATCCACTTAAGGTCTTCAAAGGTCATGGTGGGATCGAACATGTAATCAAGAAGTTCTCCGACTGTTCCATCCCATTTGTTCATTGCGGCAAATTGAAGAGGTGGGGTCGTAAGAAAGTTCCATACCCATTCTGGACGAGGAATCGCATTAAGAATTGTTTTCGTATTTAATTTCGGTGGCACGGTCATTCCGTTGTACGAGTCACGTAAACGCGCGCCAGCAACGGGAACGTCAACGGTAAGCATCAAATTTTTGACGCCCATCTTTGCGGCGCGTTCAACGAGAGCCATGCTTCCTTCGCGATCTTTCCACATATACAACTGGAACCAATTCGTACCTTGTGGTGCTGCAGCAACGACATCTTCTATAGAGGTTGTTCCCAATGTAGAGAGCGTGAAAGGAATTCCAAACTTTTCAGCAGCACGCGCACCAGCACGTTCACC
>DAINZB010000028.1:12531-13686 GCA_036749135.1 Candidatus Nanopelagicaceae bacterium
GAGGATGGAACGGGTAGATCCACGTACTATCAATTGAGGTTGGAATGCAATCCGTTGATGGACATGTGAAGCCGGATTTCTACATTCATCAATAACAAGTTCTGCCGCAGCAAATCCCAGTTGGTATTTTGGTTGAGCGATAGAGGTCAGCGGGACCGTCGCACTGGATGCAAAATCAATATCGTCATAACCGACAACGCTGACATCATCGGGAGTTTCATAGCCATGTGAACGTAGAGATCGAATAGCTCCGAGAGCAAGGAGATCGTTGCCGCAGATGATGGCCGTGCAATCAAGACCAGTTTCGGTGAGGTATTTCTCTATTGCTAAGGAGGCAGCAGATGCAGACATTTGTTCTACACGAAGTATGTGAAGTGTAGGTCGGTCATCTTTCTTTTTAGCAGCGATTGCAGCTTTGATACCAGAGTCACGCTGAGCTACCTGGGGGATATTTGCTGCACCGGTTAGTAGAAGAATTTTTCGATGTCCTTGCTCCCACAAATGATTGAGCGCAAGCGATCCTCCCATTGCATCGTCAACAGCTACGCTACAGACTTCAGCGCCATCAGATTCGCGATCCACGAGTGAGATAGCAATTCCTCGATCAGTTATCGCCTTTAAGCTCTTCTTCGTTTCGCGCGCGGGGGTAATAAGAATTCCTTGAACATTCTGCGAACTGAGAACGTCGAGATACTGATCTTCCTTTTCAGAACTTTCATCGGTGTTACAGAGAATGACAACATATCCGGCAGCAAGCGCTGCATCATTCGCACCCTTTGCTAGATCTGTGAAGAATGGGTTTGAGATATCAGGGACGACTAATCCAAGGACGCGAGTCTTGCCAGCGCGCAGAGTTCGGGCAGAGGCATTAGGAACGAAACCTAAGTCAGAGATGGCCTTTTGGACCTTCTTTAAGGTTGCCGGCGCCAAGATCTCTGGACGGTTGATCGCATTTGAAACGGTACCAAGGGAAACCCCTGCTTTCAGGGCAACATCCTTAATACTCACGCTCATAATTGAAACGATACAGGAGAATTTCAATTAATCCAGTGGGGGGTGAGATGGGGGTAGTTGAGGATCACCATTGAAATAACGAAATCGTTATCGTTTAAGGCTTTTTCGCTATTGATTCTCTGCCTCGAGCCCTTTAAATTA
>DAINZB010000029.1:0-13685 GCA_036749135.1 Candidatus Nanopelagicaceae bacterium
AGACAAATAGACGCCGCGAGAAGCAGGTTGCCTACAACACGGCGAATGGCATTGAGCCAACGGCGCTACGTAAGAAGATCGCCGATATCACCGATCTGATTGTTCAAGAATCTGATGACACCGAGAATTTGACCTCTCAGAAGAATGGCAAGAAGAAGAATGGTGGGGGAATCGCCGTTGGTGTGAGGTCGACCCTCCCAGCTTCTCTGCCGCGACAGGAACTCTTGGCTCTCATAGAATCCCTCACAGATCAGATGAAATCTGCCGCCGCCGATCTCCAATTTGAGGTTGCAGCACGACTTCGCGATGAAATCAGAGAACTCAAACGAGAGTTACGAGGCATGGAAGAGGCAGGCGGATGAGTTCAGATCGCTTAATAGTCAGGGGAGCGCGTGCTCACAACCTGAAGAATGTCTCGCTCGACCTGCCACGAGAAGCGCTCATTGTCTTCACTGGACTCTCAGGTTCCGGTAAGTCATCTCTTGCCTTTGACACGATCTTTGCGGAAGGCCAGCGCCGTTATGTCGAGTCGCTCTCTGCATATGCCAGACAGTTCTTGGGCCAGATGGATAAGCCCGATGTAGATTTTATTGAGGGACTTTCCCCGGCTGTCTCTATTGATCAGAAATCCACGAATCGAAATCCTCGATCGACAGTGGGAACAATTACCGAGGTATATGACTACCTTCGTCTCCTCTTCGCGAGAGCAGGGCGCCCTCATTGCCCGAATTGCGGGAAAGCTATTGCAAAGCAGACACCTCAAAATATTGTTGATCAAATTTTGGGACTTGATGAAGGAACTCGCTTCCAAGTTCTCGCACCGGTTATCCGCGGACGCAAGGGTGAATTTGTCGATCTCTTTAAAGATCTCACTGTTCAAGGTTTTTCCCGGGCACGTGTTGATGGAGTGGTTCACCAGCTTGCTGAAGCGCCAAAACTGAAGAAGCAAGAGAAACATACGATTGAAGTTGTTGTCGATCGTTTGGCGGTTAAAGCTGATGCCAAGTCTCGCCTTACTGATTCGATTGAAACTGCACTTAAACTCGCGAGTGGCTTAGTCATTTTAGATTTCGTCGATCTCAAAGATGGCGATCCTGAGAAAGAGAAGACCTTCAGTGAGCACATGGCCTGCCATGACTGCGAACTCTCCTTTGGTGAACTTGAACCCCGTTCCTTCTCATTTAACTCTCCCTTTGGCGCCTGCCCAGAGTGCACAGGTCTTGGAATCAAACTGGAAGTAGATGAAGAGTTGATCATTCCCGACGACTCAATTTCAATCAATGAGGGAGCGATCGCTCCTTGGGTAAATTCGGAATACTTTGATCGTCTCCTTGAAGGCCTTTCGAAAGAGCTCTCCTTCTCATTGGATAAGCCCTGGAAGGCGCTCTCTCAAAAGGCCAAGGGTGCAATCATCAATGGCTGGGATTACGAAGTTCATGTGAAATATAAGAATCGTTATGGTCGTGAGCGCGCTTATACGACTGGGTTTGAAGGCGTTGCTCCATTTATTGTTCGCCGTCATGCCGAGAGCGAAGGTGAATATGGCCGAGACAAGTACGAGGCTTATATGCGAGAGACACCATGTCCAGCATGTAAGGGAACTCGTCTCAAGCCTGAGGTCTTAGCGGTCACAATCGGTGGAAAGAGCATCGCAGAGATCTGCGAACTCTCAATCGCTGATTGCGCGATATTTCTCAAGAAGATTTCACTTAATGCCCGTGAGAAGAAGATCGCCGAACGAGTCTTAAAGGAAGTCCATGCTCGCCTCGGCTTCTTGCTCGATGTTGGACTCGACTATCTCTCATTAGAACGTGCCGCGGGAACTCTCTCGGGCGGCGAAGCACAACGTATTCGCCTCGCGACTCAGATTGGCTCCGGTTTAGTTGGGGTCCTCTATGTTCTTGACGAGCCGAGTATTGGATTGCATCAGAGGGATAACCATCGTCTGATCGAGACGCTTACTCGCCTGCGGGATATGGGCAACACCTTGATTGTGGTTGAACACGATGAGGACACAATCAGAGCGGCTGACTGGATCGTTGATATCGGTCCCGGCGCTGGTGAGCATGGTGGTGAAGTCGTCTCATCTGGAACCTACGCTGAACTCATTGCAGCACCAAAATCCATCACTGGTGCTTACATGTCCGGCCGTACAAAGATTGAGATCCCCAAGGAGCGACGTTCGTACGACAAGGCGCGCACGATTACGGTCAAGGAAGCAAAAGAGAATAATCTTAAAAATATCTCGGTAACTTTCCCACTTGGAAATTTTGTAGCTGTAACGGGTGTCAGTGGCTCTGGAAAATCAACACTCGTCAACGACATCCTCTACTCCGTTCTGGCCAACAAACTGAATGGCGCACGTATTGTTCCCGGCAGACACCGTTCGATCACTGGGCTCGATGAACTCGATAAGGTTGTTCACGTCGATCAATCGCCGATTGGTCGAACACCACGTTCAAATCCGGCGACCTATACCGGTGTCTTCGACAAGATTCGCGCTCTCTTTGCCGAGACGAGCGAAGCGAAGGTACGCGGATACCAGCAAGGTCGCTTCTCCTTTAACGTGAAGGGTGGCCGCTGCGAGAATTGTTCTGGCGATGGCACGATCACGATTGAGATGAACTTCCTGCCAGATGTTTATGTTCCATGCGAAGTCTGTCATGGTGCTCGTTACAACCGGGAGACTCTCGAAGTCCATTACAAGGGTAAGACCATCGCTCAAGTTCTCGATATGCCGATCGAAGAAGCCCACGATTTCTTTGAGTCAGTTCCCGCTATCGCTCGATTCCTCAAGACCCTCAATGATGTTGGCCTGGGATATGTCCGCCTCGGGCAATCGGCCCCAACTCTCTCTGGGGGAGAGGCGCAACGAGTAAAGCTTGCGACCGAACTTCAAAAGCGCTCGACCGGAAGAACCATTTATGTTTTAGATGAGCCAACTACCGGTCTTCACTTCGAAGATACTCGTAAGCTCCTTGTCGTTCTCAATCGTCTGGTCGATACCGGAAACACAGTGGTCGTCATTGAGCACAATCTCGATGTCATCAAATGTGCTGATTGGGTTATCGATATGGGACCTGAAGGCGGTGCCGGCGGCGGTCAGGTAATTGCCGAGGGAACTCCTGAGCAGGTAGCGAAGATGAAGCAGAGCTACACCGGACAGTTCTTGGCGCCACTCCTCAAGTAGGTTATCCATGGCAGACCCACAGAGTTATCGTCCGACAAATATCCCGACCGACCCTGGGGTTTATCGCTTTTACGATGGTAAAGAGAAGGTTATCTACGTAGGTAAAGCGAAGAATCTTAAGAACCGTCTGAACTCCTATTTCGGCAGCAATCTCACCGAGAAGACCTACCGCATGGTGCACAAAGCGGTTCGCGTTGATTGGACCGTGGTTAATACCGAAGTAGAAGCACTTCAACTGGAATTTACCTGGATCAAGAGTTATGACCCAGAATTCAATGTTCAATTTAAAGATGATAAGTCTTACCCGTACCTCGCAGTCTCGGTGGGGGAAGAGTTTCCGAAGGTATATGTCTCACGCAAGAAGCAAACCAAGGGAATCAAATATTTTGGCCCCTTCGCTCACACCTGGGCACTTCGAAGCACCCTCGATACGCTCCAGAAAATTTATCCGATCCGCAGCTGTAGTGACAGTAATTTTGAGCGAGCGATCAGAACAAAGCGGCAGTGCCTCCTAGGAGATATCGGGAAATGCTCAGCACCGTGCGTTGACTGGATCAGCAAAGAAGAACATAAAGAGATCGCCACGAAGTTGGTGAAGTATCTCGAGTCGAATCCAGCGGATATTGAGGTTCAGATCGAAAATGAGATGCAACAGGCATCTGCGCGCGAAGATTTTGAGCATGCAGCAAAGTTGCGGGATCAGCTCCGGGCGATCGCCAAGTCCAATCAGATTATGGGGAGTTCACTCAGTCAGAACTTCACCGCTGACCTCATTGGAATCCATGAGGAGATGACTCATTGCGCGGCCTCTCTCTTCACTATCCGTAATGGCCGAATTGTTGGTTCTCGCTCATGGATCATCGATATGGCAAATGTCCTTGAAGGCGAAGAGTTAGTTGGTGCAACGTTAAGCAAGATCTATATCGATAATGAGATCCCTCGAGAGATCTTGATAGATCGAGAGTGCTCCGACTTAGATGAATTTGAAAATTGGCTCTCAACTCTCAGTGGTCACAAAGTGGAGATTTCCCGGCCACTACGCGGCGAGAAGGCCGAGATGATGGATGTAGTGAAGCGAAATGCCCATCAATCTCTCATTCAATATTTAAGCAAACGCTCGAACGATGCGGCGGTAAGCGGACAGGCCCTAGAGGAGATCGCTTCTGCACTCGATCTGCCGGAACTTCCACTTCGGATTGAGTGTTTCGATATTTCAAATATTCAAGGTAAGCATATGGTCGCGTCGATGGTTGTCTTTGAAGATGGCAGAGCGAAGAAGAGTGAATATCGAAGGTTCGCAATCGATGATGATGAGCACTTTGACGATACGCGAGCGATGCATCACGTTCTAACACGCCGACTTAAGCGCTATCTCGCAGAGAAAGATATCGACATCTCGGAGATTACGGCTGCGGGTGGAACTCGACCAAAGTTTGCCTACGCGCCTCAGCTCATTGTTGTCGATGGCGGAAAGCCACAAGTCGCGGCGGCAGCAAGTGCCCTTGCAGAACTTGGGATTCACAATATCGCCTTGGTGGGGCTGGCCAAGCGATTAGAAGAGGTATGGATTCCCGGTAACCCAGATCCAATCATCTTCCCACGACATAGCGAGGCGCTCTACCTCTTGCAAAGAATTCGAGATGAAGCACATCGATTCGCGATCACCTTCCACCGAAGCAAGCGCTCGAAAGTTATGTTGGAATCCTTCTTAGATGAAATACCAACCCTTGGTGAGGTACGTCGAAAGGCTCTGCTTGAGCAGTTCGGCTCTGTAGGGGCGCTTCGTAAGGCCTCTTTAGAAGAGATTGCACAAATCCCAGGTATCGGAGAGAAGACTGCAGCGATTATCTGGGAGAGTGTGAGCAAGGAGCAGATTGAATCGACCGAAAGTGAGAGCTTTGCTGTCGATATGGCTACTGGTGAGATCCTTGATTCGTAAGGCAGGATAAGGCCATGTCTTCTGAGGTAGTCCTTCTAACGGGAATGAGCGGCGCTGGCCGGTCTACGGTCGCACACGCGATGGAGGATTTGGGTTGGTATGTCGTCGACAATTTGCCGCCGGCGCTCCTGCCAAACCTCTGCGAACTCACTGCGGCGAGCGTCAACAAGATCGCGGTAGTCGTTGATGTGCGAGGACGACAATTTTTCGACGAACTCAATGGCGCACTCGCGGAGTTAGCGGAGAGCGGTATTGCTCGACGCATCCTCTTTATTGATGCTGCCGATGAAGTCCTTGTACGTCGCTTTGAGGCCACCCGCAGACCTCATCCACTGCAAGGCTCCGATCGAATCGTCGATGGAATTGCAAAGGAGCGAGAACGTCTTCGCGAAGTTCGATCACTAGCGGACTTGGTGATCGATTCGTCAGCCTTCAATATCCATCAACTTGAGAAGAAGGTAGAGGAGATATTCCACACCGAAGGCGATGCCGACCTACGAGTCAATGTCCTCTCCTTTGGTTACAAGTACGGAATTCCCGTTGATGCAGATCTGGTAATGGATTGTCGCTTCATTGCTAATCCTCATTGGATTCCGGAACTTCGACCACTGAACGGGTTAGATAAGCCGGTGAGCGACAATGTTCTTGGAACTGCAAATACCCAAGAGTTCCTCGAGCGCTATCAACTTCTCTTTGAAACTATGGCGACTGGATTTTTCACTGAAGGTCGTAAGTACCTCACATTGGCGATTGGTTGCACTGGTGGCAAGCACCGAAGTGTTGCGATTGCGGAAGAGCTCTCGAAGCGACTCAACATGAAGTCAGATTTTCTTGGTCGTAAAATTGTGGCCAATCCGATTCACCGAGATCTCGGGCGCGAACTCTAATGAGCAATCCGAGAGTAGTTGCGCTCGGTGGTGGACATGGTCTTGCTGCGACATTGACCGCTTTACGTACAATCACGTCAGAAGTAACTGCGATTGTCACAGTTGCTGATAATGGTGGATCAAGCGGACGACTTCGCGATGAGTTCGGAGTTTTACCTCCGGGCGATTTACGTATGGCGCTTGCGGCGCTCTGTTCAGATGATGAGTGGGGTAGGGGTTGGGCCGATATCTTGCAGTATCGATTCACCAGTGCCGGAGCTCTCAACGGCCATGCGCTAGGCAATCTACTTCTTACCGCGCTATGGGATCGCGATGGTGATCAAGTTGAGGGCATAAAACGAGTCGGCGATCTCTTGCGCATCCAAGGTCGAGTTCTTCCCATGGCCCTTGATCCACTCGATATCGAAGGTACATTCAATACTGCGTATGGTCGCAAGATTGTGCGAGGCCAAGTTGAAGTTGCTACAACAAAGGGAAGAGTCGAAGTCCTTAAACTCATACCTGATTCACCACGCTCTACCCCTGAATCTCTTGCAGCTATTTCAGCTGCCGATTGGATTACCTTCGGACCTGGCTCCTGGTTCTCAAGTGTGATGCCGCATTTCTTATTACGCGAGCAGGCAGAGGCGATCGCCGTTTCGAAGGCGAAGAAGATTGTGATCTTCAATCTCCCAGAACCAGATAGTGAAGATGAATTTGCTGGCTTCTCAGCCCAGGAGCATCTCGCTCTCATTCAGAAACATCTGCCAGATCTCCACATTGATTTCGCTCTCGCCGATCAGGCATGCCTCAATCAATCACCAGGCCTTCAAGGAGCGGTTGAGGGTTGCGGTGGCGAGTTAATAGTTGGTGAATTGGCGAAGAGCCCAGGTAGCTTCCATCATGATCCAGGAAAATTAGCGCCACTTTTACGCCACATTTTCAATTGAACCCTGCTTAGATACTCACATGGCAATGACGGCGAGCGTAAAGGATGAACTGAGTCGACTCTCAGTGACAAAGCCGTGCTGCCGAAAGGCGGAGGTCTCTGCGCTCTTGCGATTTGCTGGTGGACTTCATATTGCAGCCGGTCATATTGTCATTGAAGTTGAGCTTGATACTGCACAAAGTGCGAGACGGCTGAAGAAAGATATTGCTGAGATCTTTGGCCATGACTCTGAGTTGGCAGTTCTCTCCGCTGGCGGATTACGAAAAGGCTCTCGCTATCTCGTCCGCGTTACTTCTGATGGTGATGCTCTCGCTCGCCAAACCGGTTTAATCGATGCAAATAATCGGCCGATTCGCGGTCTGCCACCACAAGTGGTCTCTGCTGGAATCTGCGACGCTGAAGCGGCATGGCGTGGTGCTTTTCTTGCTCATGGTTCACTCACTGAACCTGGTCGTTCGTCAGCTCTTGAAATTACCTGTCCGGGTCCAGAGGCAGCGCTTGCTCTAGTCGGCTCTGCTCGCAGACTTGGTATCACCGCTAAAGCCCGTGAGGTGCGCAATGTGGATCGCGTTGTCATTAGAGATGGCGATGCAATCGGCGCTCTCCTTACTCGACTCGGTGCTCATGAATCTGTTCTGGCATGGGAAGAACGTCGCATGCGTCGTGAAGTTCGAGCAACGGCCAATCGACTAGCAAACTTCGATGATGCCAACCTCCGTCGATCAGCTCGCGCGGCCGTGGCAGCATCGGCTCGAGTTGCGCGTGCAATGGAGATTCTCGGCGAGGAGATCCCCGAACACCTCAAAGAGGCGGGTGAACTTCGCATCACGCATGGCCAGGCAAGCTTGGAAGAGCTTGGCTCACTTGCGACCCCTCCCATGACGAAGGATGCAATCGCCGGCCGCATCCGACGCCTGCTCGCGATGGCTGATAAGCGCGCCCACGACTTGGGGATTCCAGATACAGAGGCTGGGCTGAGCCCAGAGATGCTCGAGAACGATTAAAGGAGTTCAACCAGAGGGGCAGGCTGCCCTGATAGGGTTAGGCATCACAATGTTGTGGAAAGCGGCCATTCGCTACTGACGAATGTGGCCCACTATCTGATGATCACTGACGATAGACCCCCTCTCCTTAGAAGGCAGGATTACCGTGGTTCGTGTTGGAATTAATGGTTTTGGACGTATTGGACGTAACTTCTTCCGCGCAGCGCTCACTTCAGGCGCTCAATTTGAGATTGTCGGCATTAACGACCTCACAGATAACGCCACTTTGGCGCACCTCTTGAAGTATGACTCAATCCTTGGACCTCTAGGTCTCCCAGTCTCTTACGATGATGACTCCATCACCGTCAATGGCAAGAAGATCCGCGTCTTCGCTGAGCGCGATCCAGGCGCACTTCCATGGGCTGATGTGAAGGCAGATATCGTTATTGAATCAACTGGATTCTTCACCAAGGCAGCCGATGCGAAGAAGCACATTGCAGCCGGCGCTAAGAAGGTCATTATCTCCGCTCCAGCAACTGATGAAGATATCACCATCGTCATGGGCGTTAATGAAGATAAGTACGATGCTGCAGCACATACCGTGATCTCCAATGCATCATGTACAACAAACTGCCTCGCTCCAATGGCAAAGGTTCTCGAAGATAGCTTTGGAATCGTCAAGGGCTTGATGACAACTATTCACGCTTACACTAATGATCAATCACTCCAGGATCAGCCACACAAGGATCTCCGTCGTGCCCGCGCTGGCGCACTCTCAATGATCCCAACATCGACTGGTGCTGCAAAGGCGATCAGCTTGGTATTACCTTCACTGAAGGGCAAGCTCGATGGTTATGCCATGCGCGTTCCAGTCCCAACTGGTTCAGCAACTGATCTCACCGTCGAACTCTCAAAGGAAGTTTCAGCGGCCGATATCAATGCTGCAATGAAGAAGGCGGCTGAAGGTCCTCTTAAGGGTTACCTCGAGTACACCGAAGATCCAATCGTCTCTGCCGATATCGTCACCAACCCATCATCATGCATCTTCGATGCTGGCCTCACAAAGGTCATTGGCAACCAGGTGAAGATCGTTGGTTGGTATGACAATGAGTGGGGTTACTCAAACCGTCTTGTGGATCTCGTTGGCTTCGTTGGAGGCAAGCTCTAATAGAGCGCATCTCTATGAACTCTCTCGAATCATTTGATTATGCTGGAAAGCGAGTACTACTTCGCTGCGATCTCAATGTTCCGATCAAAGATGGAGTCATTGCTGATGATGGCCGTATTCGTGCATCACTTCCAACTATTCAATATTTGATCGGCAAAGGTGCGGCGGTAATTATTACCGCCCACCTCGGCCGACCAAAGGGGGAGCGCAAGCCCGAACTCTCACTTGCACCTGTCGCACACCGTCTCGGAGATCTGCTCAATACGAAGGTCACCTTCTCCTCGGAGATCGTTGGCTCACAGGCTGCTCAGAGCGTTCAAGCAGGAGAGATCGTTCTCCTTGAAAATATTCGTTATGAAGCGGCTGAGACCAGCAAGGAAGAGTCCGAACGCATTGAATTGGCGAAGGAACTTGCCAGCTATGCCGACATCTTCATCTCAGATGGTTTCGGGGCTGTTCACCGCAAACATGCATCAGTCTTCGATGTGGCGAAGTTACTTCCACATGCACCTGGCTATTTAGTTGCCGCTGAGATCGAAGTTCTGAAGAAGCTAACAGAGAACCCGGAACGTCCTTATGGCGTTGTCCTCGGGGGATCAAAGGTTTCAGACAAGATCGGCGTTATCGAGAATTTGCTCGACAAGGTCAATGTAATGGCTATCGGTGGTGGAATGCTCTTCACCTTCCTAGCTGCACAAGGCCATGAAATCGGAAAGTCGCTCGTTGAAGTAGATCTCATTCCTACTGTGAAGGAATTGATGGCGCGTGCAGAGAAGCTTGGTGTCAAGCTCTTGCTTCCAACCGATATTGTCGTTGCACCAGAATTTTCTGCAGATGCGTCTCCAACTACTGTCGCAGCTAGTGAAATTCCATCAGATCAGATGGGACTCGATATTGGACCTGAAAGCGCTGCGGCATTCGCTGCTGCAATTTCAGAGTGTAAGACCGTCTTCTGGAATGGTCCGATGGGTGTCTTTGAATTCGCCAATTTTGCAGCCGGGACTAAGGTTGTTGCTCAAGCTCTCACGACAGTCTCTGGCATCTCTGTCGTAGGTGGTGGCGACTCTGCCGCCGCAGTACGCAAACTTGGCTTCAGCGATAACCAGTTCGGATACATCTCAACTGGCGGCGGTGCCTCACTCGAATATCTCGAAGGAAAAGACCTTCCGGGGATCTCAGTTCTCGCTTAGTTTTCGCTCGTCAACCTCTTTCCAATCTCTTCTCAACGTCTAAGGAGTGCAAATGCGTAAGCCATTGATCGCAGGTAACTGGAAGATGAACCTCAACCACTTAGAGGCGATCGCTGTTACGCAGAAGCTCTCATACTCATTAGAAGAGAAGGATTACGACGCAGTTGATGTCACGATCCTGCCGCCATTCACCGATATTCGTTCCGTCCAAACTCTCGTCGATGGTGATCGCCTTCGCCTCACCTATGGCGCGCAGGATCTCTCACCTGAGAGCTCTGGTGCATACACTGGTGATATCTCTGGTTCAATGCTCTCAAAGCTTGGATGTACATATGTCGCTGTTGGCCACTCTGAGCGACGTGCGATCCACCACGAAGGTGATGAACTCCTGAATCGCAAATTGAAGGCCGCTCTTGCCAATGAGATCACACCGATCTTCTGCATCGGTGAAGAGTTGCCGATCCGTGAAGCAGGAACCCACGTTGAACATGTCCTTGAGCAGGTTCGCAATGGGCTTAAAGGTTTCCATAAGCCCGATCTCAAGAAGATTGTCTTTGCTTACGAGCCAGTTTGGGCAATTGGCACTGGCAAGACTGCGACTCCTGAAGATGCTCAAGAAGTCTGCGCAGCAATTCGCGTTGAGTTGGCCAAGATCGGTAGCGATGAGATCGCAGAGGCGGCCCGAATTCTCTACGGCGGTTCTGTGAAATCTGCCAATATCGTGGAAATCATGCGCCAGGCTGATGTTGATGGCGTCTTGGTGGGCGGAGCAAGCCTCGATCCTGAGGAATTTGCGCGTATTGCCAAGTTCCACCGTGTTGCCTAATACCTCTTGCTTGCAGGGGGATATCCGCGCGGTATCCTTAGCCATTGCATTAACCCAGCTGTAAGACTTAATTCCCTCTAAAAGGAGCTCCTTCGTGGTTGTGGCACTATCAATCTTGCTCGTCGTTACAAGCGTCCTCATGGTTCTGCTTGTTCTTCTCCATAAGGGGAAGGGCTCTGGTCTCTCAGATCTCTTCGGAGGCGGCGTCTCCTCAAATTACGGTGGCTCATCTGTCGTGGAACGTAACCTCGATCGCATCACCATCATTGTTGGCGGCCTCTGGTTCGCTGGCGTTGTCGCTCTCTCACTATTGCTTAAGAAGTAAGGAGCTCCATCATGGCAGGTAGCGCTATCCGCGGAAGTCGTGTCGGTGCTGGCCCAATGGGCGAGGCTGAGCGCGGCGAGGCAATTGGACGTTTCCGAGTCTCCTATTGGTGCGCCAATGGTCATGAAACCCGCCCATCTTTTGCTGAAGATGGAACTGTTCAGATTCCAGCAGAGTGGGATTGTCCGCGCTGCGGATACCCAGCAGGTCTTGATAAGAACAAGCCACCGATGCCGGTAAAGAATGAGCCATATAAGACTCACTTGGCTTACGTGAAAGAGCGTCGCACTGAGGCAGAGGCGGTAAAGATTCTTGGAGATGCTTTGGCAAAACTCCGTGGAGAAGATGAATAACTAAGAGAATTAAAAAAGCCCCACCTCATTCGAGGCGGGGCTTTTTTCATTACGGTTACGAGAGAGCGGCCAGGATTGCTGCGATACCCGCGCTGCGATTCTTAAGATGGATACGAATCAATGGGAAGTTGCGATCAGCAAGTGCTTCACCATCGCCGAGCGCTTGCGCCATCAAGAGAGTATGGAAGGTGAACTCTCTTGATGGAATAGCAATATCGTTCGCATTTTCGCCGGTGATCTGAATAAAGGCGCCATTGTGTTGCCCACCTTTATGGAACTGACCTGTTGAGTGCAAGAAGCGAGGACCCCAACCAAAGGTGGTTCCACGTGAAGTTCTCTTTGCAACGATTGCGCGGCTCTGTGTAATCTCATCATCGATACCTCGAGCGAGATAAGCCATGATGGCCACGTAGTGGCTTTCGCGCGCAAAGAAATCTGCGAACTGTCCAGCGAGAGTTGGGGCTTGTGAAGCAGAGAAGACCTGCACGTTCTCATCTTCAAAGGATGGAGTCAGAGGTGCAACATCGCCAGCTGACCACTTTGCAAGAATCGCATTTGTGCGCTCCTTTGCCTCTGTGACATTTGGCTGATTGAAAGGATCAACGTCCAAGGCAACGCCGAGAAGCGCTGTGACCCACTCCCAGAGGATGAACTGCTCACCGAGGGAACCTGTCACCACTGCATCAGCTTCATCACCTGAGGTCAGCGAAACGAGGTAATGCGCTCCAGCAACCGCTGAAGAGAGTGATTCGATCGCAATTGGGAGGCGACCGCGCTGGTTCTTTCCAGTGGATTCTGCAATGAGTTGCTCGATCCAATCAGAGAGCCCTGGCGTTGCAGAGCCGTGATCGGAGAAGGCGACGTTCTGTTCGCCAGCCTCAAAGATTGCGGTTGCGAGATTTACCGCCGCCGAGGCTGGTGAGGTGAATGTGGCAGCAGCGGATCGCGCATCTGCGAGCAATTGTTCGACATCGACGCCGATAAGCGCGGCTGGTACCAATCCAAAGGCGCTAAGTGCGCTGTATCGGCCACCCACATTGGGGTCTGCGTTGACGACACGAAGACCTTGTGCGCGTGATGCTTGGTCGAGCGGAGAGCCAGGATCGGTAACGATCACCATGTGGTCCGAAGGCTGAAGTCCTGCATCAGAGAAGAGCTTTTCGAAGAGCGCCTTATGTGATGCCGTTTCAACAGTTGAACCTGACTTTGATCCAACAACAACGACTGAGTTTTTAAGGTTTGCAGGAATCGCTTTCAGAATCTGATCTGGGTCCGTTGTGTCAAGAACAGTGAGTGGCTTCTTAAATGTTTTGCTAATAACTTCAGGTGCAAGTGATGAACCACCCATTCCGGCGAGAATCACATGGGTGAGACCGGTTGACTCTGCCCAACTCTTTAGTTCAGCAAGCTGGGGGAGGAGTGCTTGAGAAGACGTTGGAAGATCGATCCAGTTGAGTCGGATAGCTGCTTCGGCTTGCGCCTCTGAACCCCAGAGAGTCGCATCTTTGGCGGCTAGTGCTGGGGTTACGGATAGCAGCTTCGCGAAGAGTGGTGAATCAATGTTGGCGAGTCGACGTCCTGAAATTTCGATGCTCATTATGCAACCGCATCTACATTTGCAAGAAGTTCAACCCAAGCCTTCTCGAACTTAGAGACGCCATCATCTTCGAGGTGAGCGACGACGGATTGGAAGTTGATTCCTGCAGAGGCGAGATCGGCAAAGATCTTCTTCGCTGCTGCAAAGTGAGATGAGATCGTGTCACCGCGAACAACTCCGTGAGCGCGAACTTCATTGAGTGTTCCTTCTGGCATGGTGTTAACGCAATATTGGGCAACAAGTTCAATCACATAGCGGGTTGAGTCGTAAGCCTTATCTTTTACACCCGTTGAAGCCCA
>DAINZB010000030.1:0-7199 GCA_036749135.1 Candidatus Nanopelagicaceae bacterium
CTCATCTTCTTCATCAGCGGTGAGGTAATCGATCTGATCGGTGACCTTGCCCTTAGAAACCTTGCGATAAGGAGTCTCGATAAATCCAAATGGTGTAACGCGCGCATATGTTGCAAGCGAACCAATAAGACCAATGTTTGGACCTTCTGGAGTTTCGATTGGACACATACGACCGTAGTGCGATGGGTGAACGTCACGGACTTCGAAGCCAGCGCGTTCACGTGAGAGACCGCCAGGTCCAAGTGCAGATAGACGACGCTTGTGTGTCATACCTGAAAGTGGGTTGGTCTGATCCATGAACTGTGAGAGCTGTGAAGTTCCGAAGAACTCCTTGATCGATGCAACGACAGGACGGATGTTGATCAAGGTCTGAGGAGTAATCGCCTCAACATCTTGAGTTGTCATACGTTCGCGAACAACGCGCTCCATACGTGAAAGACCGGTACGAACCTGGTTCTGAATAAGCTCACCAACGGTACGGAGACGACGGTTACCGAAGTGATCGATATCGTCCTTCTCTACGCGAACCTGCTTGCCGTATTCGAGAAGCGCATCACCCTTGTGCAATGAAGCCAAGTACTTAATGGTTCCAACGATATCTTCGATAGTAAGAAGACCCTTGTTGAGATCGAGCTCAAGACCGAGCTTCTTATTAACCTTGAAGCGACCAACCTTTGCAAGGTCATAACGCTTTGGATTGAAGTAAAGATTCTCAATGAGATTCTGTGCAGCTTCCTTGGTTGGTGGCTCGCCTGGACGGAGCTTGCGGTAGATATCAAGGAGCGCTTCATCTTGAGTATTGACGTTATCTTTTTCAAGAGTCTGGCGGATTGATTCATACTCACCGAACTGCTCAAGGATCTGCTCTGAAGTCCAGCCAAGTGCCTTGAGGAATACTGTGACAGATTGCTTACGCTTGCGATCGATACGAACGCCGACGAGATCCTTCTTATCAATTTCAAATTCCAGCCAAGCACCACGGCTTGGGATGATCTTTGATGTGAAGATATCTTTATCTGAAGCCTTCTCGATAGCCTGCTCGAAGTAGACACCAGGTGAGCGAACGATCTGTGAAACAACAACGCGCTCTGTACCGTTGATAACGAAGGTTCCACGAGGTGTCATCAATGGGAAGTCACCCATGAAGACAGTCTGTGACTTGATTTCACCGGTCTCGTTATTTGTAAATTCAGCTGTGACGAAGAGTGGCGCGCTGTAGGTCATATCGCGCTCTTTGCACTCTGCAATCGTGTACTTAGCTGGTTCGAAACGGTGGTCGCGGAATGAGAGCGACATCTTTCCTTGGAAATCCTCGATTGGAGAGATCTCTTCAAAGATTTCTTCTAAACCAGATTGTTGTGGGACTTCGCCACGTCCGCTCTTCTCAGCTTCGGCAAGGCGTGCACGCCACAACTCGTTTCCAAGGAGCCAGTCAACGCTGTCGAGCTGTAGCGAGAGCAGGTTTGGAACTTCGAGTGGTTCACGGATCTTTGCGAATGAGGTACGAGCAGGGGCAAACGATTTCGACTTCGCGGCCAATGTTCCTCCAGATATATTAACGAGCACTGTTTTTAAGACACAGCTACCGCCAGGTCTCGACCGCAATATGTCTGAACCCCAGAGGTGGAAAATTGTGAACGCTTAGGGTACCCAGTTGACCCCCAAAATGTCCATTTCGTGTTATACCCCTTCTCCCAGCCGCTCTGGGCCCCATCTCGCCCCGAGAAAGCCAAAACCCCCTGCCCGCCGAAGCGAGAGGGGGCTTTGGGTGGGTTGAACTACTTGATTGAGACCTTTGCGCCAGCAGCTTCGAGAGCAGCCTTTGCCTTGTCGACAGCTTCCTTTGAACCCTTTTCGATGAGGGTTGCAGGAGTTGCATCGACGAGATCCTTTGCTTCCTTGAGACCAAGAGCAGAGTTGATTCCGCGAACTTCCTTGATCACAGCGATCTTCTGTGAACCAGCATCTTCGAGGATGAGTGTGAACTCGTCCTGTGCATCTGCTGCGCCGCCAGCGGCTGCTGCGCCACCTGCTGCTGCAACTGCTACTGGAGCTGCTGCTGTTACATCGAACTCTGTCTCAAATGCCTTGACGAAATCTGAAAGCTCAACAAGGGTCATCTCCTTGAATGCTGCCATCAAATCTTCTGATGAGATCTTTGCCATTTTTATATGTCCTTTTCTTAAATTTATTCAGCTGGGGTTTCGGTAACTTCGGCCACAACCTCAACAGCTGGGCTTTCAAGAACTTCGGTTGCTTCAGTCACAGCTTCAGCTGGAACCTCTGCCACCTCGGTTGATGCAACTGGCTCAGACACAGCAGGTGCTGCTTCAGCGACAACTTCAGCCGGCGCCGCTGGGGCACCTGCCTCTTGCTTAAGACGGAGTGCATCGAAGGTACGTGCAGCCTTAGCCATTGTGCCCTTCATTGCGCCTGCCAACTTAGCCAAGAGAACTTCGCGTGATTCGAGATCAGCGAGCTTCATGATGTCTGCAGTTGTTACGGTCTTACCTTCGAAGATTCCACCCTTGATAACAAGAAGTGGGTTCTCCTTCTGGAAATTCTTGAGACTCTTCGCTGCCTCAACCGCATCACCCTTGATGAATGCAACTGCTGAAGGACCGACGAGAAGATCATCAGAGATCTCTACGCCAGCATTCTTTGCTGCAATCTTCGTAAGAGTGTTCTTTACGACTGAGTACTTGGTATCTGCACCAAGTGAACGACGAAGCGCCTTCATTGAGGTCACGGTGAGACCGCGATACTCGGTGAGGACAGTTGCGCTAGCTGAACGAAAATCTTCGGTCAGTTCGGCAACTGCGGCTTCCTTGTCAGGACGCGCCATTTGCTTCCCTTCTTTAAAAACTCTGAAACGCTTTTGCGCTCCAATCACGTCAATATGCCGCCAGAAATTAAAAAATCCCCGGCGCATAAGTGCGCACGAGGAATAACTCTCATGTGAACCTATGCGGGCTCTCCTTGCGGAGAATTAACGAAAGCTATTTCTAGCTCTCAAGACCTGCAGTCTTTGGTGATGAGAAAAGGGTAGGCCATAAGGCCTACCCTCTCCAAATTGAGCGTGATCGCCCCAGCGTGATTACTGGAGGCTGTTACCGCCATCGCGGGCGATATTTGGATCTACCTGGATTCCAGGTCCCATCGTGGTTGAGATGGTTGCGCTCTTGAGGAAGCGGCCCTTAGCTGATGAAGGCTTTGAGCGGATAACTTCTTCAATCGCTGCGGCGTAGTTCTCAGCGAGCTGCTGCTCTGTGAATGAGACCTTACCGATGATGAAGTGGAGGTTTGAGTTCTTATCAACGCGGAACTCGATCTTTCCACCCTTAATATCTGTGACGGCCTTCGCGACATCTGTAGTCACTGTTCCGGTCTTTGGGTTAGGCATCAAACCACGAGGTCCGAGAACCTTTCCAAGGCGACCGACCTTACCCATCAATTCTGGTGTTGAGACAACGGCGTCGTAATCGAGACGGCCCTTGGCAACTTCATCGATCAATTCATCTGCACCGACGATATCGGCGCCAGCTGCACGTGCTTCATCAGCGCGAGCTCCACCAGCAAATACCAAGACGCGAGCAGTCTTACCTGTTCCGTGTGGCAAGTTCACTGTTGAGCGGATCGCCTGATCAGCCTTCTTAGGATCGACACCCAAAGTAAGTGCAACTTCAACAGTCGCGTCGTACTTCGTTACTGATGTCTCTTTTGCAAGCTTTACTGCAGCAGATGGTGAGTAGAGAACCTTCTGATCAACCTTTGCTGCTGCCTCGTTGTACTTCTTACTGCGCTTCATATCTTCCTCTTTCTGTAGGGGTTGTGGTTAACGGAGCAGCGCGCTCCTCCCACGGGGTGTTACTTCTCTTGATTAACCGACGGTGATACCCATTGAACGAGCAGTACCGGCGATGATCAAGCTTGCTGCCTCAAGATCATTTGCATTGAGGTCAGGCATCTTGATCTTTGCGATCTCTTCAACCTGAGCCTTGCTGATATTGGCAACCTTGTTCTTGTGAGGGATCGCTGATCCCTTTTCGATTCCAGCAGCCTTCAAGATAAGACGTGATGCTGGTGGAGTCTTGGTGACAAATGTGAATGAGCGATCTTCGTAGACGGTGATCTCTACTGGAATGATCTGACCCTTTTGGCTTTCGGTCTCAGCGTTGTATGCCTTGACGAAGTCCATGATGTTGACACCATGCTGACCAAGGGCAGGACCTACCGGTGGAGCAGGTGTTGCTGCGCCAGCCTGGATCTGCAACTTGATGAGAGCTGTGATCTTCTTCTTTGGTGCCATTGTGGTTCTCCTAGATCTTCTGTACTTGGTTAAATGAAAGTTCGACTGGGGTCTCGCGGCCAAAGATAGATACGAGAACCTTGAGTTTTCCCTGCTCTGGCATGATCTCGGAGATCGATGCTGGCAAGGTTGCAAATGGGCCATCCATCACAGTGACAGATTCCCCAATTTCGAAGTCGACAAGCTTGATATCAATCTTGTCGGACTTCTTGACAGGACGTGGAGCCAAGATGTGCTCAACTTCTGCAAGTGTGAGTGGTGATGGGTGGTGAGCATTGCCCACGAAGCCAGTAACACCAGGCGTATTACGGATACATGACCATGACTCATCTGTGAGATCCATACGGACTAAGACATAACCTGGGAAGACATTGCGCTTGATCTGCTTACGCTGTCCATTCTTAATTTCAGTAACTTCTTCTTCAGGGACTTCTACCTGGAAGATGTAATCCTCCATGTTGAGCGCCTGGATGCGGTTGGCAAGGTTGCCCTTCACCTTCTTCTCGTAACCGGCATATGAGTGAACGACATACCAATCACCAGTTGCGGTTGCGAGTGCGCGACGGAACTCTGCATTCTCATCGTCTTCTTCAAGCTCTGCCTCTTCTTGCGCAACTTCTTCATCGATTGCAGTTACTGCATCGAGTGAACCGGCAGCTTCATCAGCAATTACTTCCTCGACAATTGCTTCTGGTGCCTGTGAAGAATCGGCAGCGAGCGCAGCCTCGAAGGCATCGACTGCAGGTGTTGCTGCAGGCACGACTTCTTCAACGACTTCGCTGCTAAATGTTGGATTCTCAATGCTCATAGCTATCCGCCTTACCCAAATACCAAGAAGATGACCTTCGTCAGCACCAAATCAAGGAGCGAGACGACGGCGATAATGAATGCAACGAAGACGAGAACTACAGCGGTATATGTGGTCAACTGATTGCGCGTTGGCCAAACAACCTTTGTGAGCTCAGAGATAACCTGGCGATAGAAAAGCCCAATGCGACCGAAGATCCCAAGGGATTGTCGGTCTGGAAGAACTTCGTCAGCCATTACTTACCTCTCTTATTGCTTCCTATTGCTACTTGTTGCTACTTAGCACTTCTTCTTAACATTTCTGTCTCGCTGTTAGGCGCTACAGAACTTGCAGGGCAGGAGGGACTCGAACCCCCAACCGGCCGCTTTGGAGACGGCAACTCTAGCCAATTGAGCTACTGCCCTTCGGGCGTCACTTAGGCATGAGTCATCATGACCTTTTGCAAGCGCCAGACCGAGCAGTCTAGAGGGGCACCGCGATTACACCAAACTCGTTTCCGAACCCTTGAGCGACCCGCTCCCAATCCCCTTTATTGATGGGACTGGCATACTTACGCTCATGAGCGAAAAACCACGCGTATCTGCACGAATTGCCGCCATTGCTGAGTCTGCGACCCTCGCGGTCGATGCCAAGGCGAAGGCCCTCAAGGCAGCTGGTCGACCAGTTATCGGATTCGGCGCTGGTGAGCCCGACTTTCCTACCCCGGCCTATATCGTCGATGCCGCGGTCGCAGCAGCTTCTGCTCCTGCAAATCACCGCTACACACCAACCCCAGGACTACCTGAACTTCGTGAAGCGATCGTTGCCAAGACACTTCGCGATTCACAGTTCGCAATTACCGCTGACCAAGTACTTGTTACTAATGGTGGAAAGCAAGCGGTCTATCAATCTTTCGCATCAATCATCGACCCAGGTGATGAAGTCATTCTCCCTGCGCCATATTGGACGACATATCCTGAGTGCATCAAGCTTGCTGGCGGAACTGCAGTTGAAGTATTTGCTGATGAAACTCAGAACTATCTTGTAACAGTTGCTCAACTCGAAGCAGCGCGCACACCAAAGACCAAGGCGCTTCTTTTCTGTTCACCATCTAACCCAACTGGTTCCGTTTACTCTGCAGAGCAAGTGAAGGCAATCGGTGAGTGGGCGCTCGAGCATGGCATCTGGGTAATCGCTGACGAGATTTACGAACACCTCTTATATGACGGTGCCACTGCCCCATCACTTCCCGTTGTCGTTCCTGCAATGGCAGATCGCACCATTATTTTGAATGGCGTTGCCAAGACATATGCGATGACCGGTTGGCGCGTTGGTTGGATGATCGGACCAAAGGATGTCATCAAAGCTGCGACAAACCTTCAGTCACACCTTTCATCAAATGTGAACAACGTTGCCCAGCGAGCAGCAATTGCCGCACTCACTGGAAATCTCGATGCTGTCCATGAAATGGGCGTTGCATTTGATCGCCGTCGCAAACTTATTGTGAAGCTACTCAATGAGATTCCTGGTGTTGTCTGCCCAACACCTACTGGCGCCTTCTATGTCTATCCATCCGTTAAGGGTGTGCTCGGTAAAGAGATTCGTGGAAAGCGTCCTGCTACTTCAGCAGAGCTCGCTACTTTGATCTTAGAAGAAGCAGAGGTCGCAGCAGTACCTGGTGAGGCTTTTGGGCCTTCTGGATATTTGCGCTTCTCTTACGCCCTGGGCGATGACGATATCGTTGAAGGAATTACCCGCGTAAAGAACTTACTTTCCGAAGCTAAGTAATTTAGCTTAGAGAGTTGCACCAACGAGCCGCACTTCTGGCTCCAAGGTAATTCCGAAAGTTTTCTTGACGCTCGCTATTACATGTGCAGCTAGTTGAATAATTTCCGATGCCGTTGCACCCTTTGCATTTGTCAGTGCGAGTACGTGCAGGTCAGAGATCGCTGCCCCGCCAATTGCAAAGCCCTTTGCAACGCCAGAGTTCTCAATCAACCATGCAGCTGAGAGTTTTACCGTGTCATCTTCTTGTGGCCATTGCGGTGCATCAACCGGTAATTGAGATGCAATTGCTCGAGAGACAATCGGATTTGTAAAGAA
>DAINZB010000030.1:7299-13562 GCA_036749135.1 Candidatus Nanopelagicaceae bacterium
CCGCACTCTGCTGCTGTAAATGTTTTGATTGCCTTTGCTTCACGGTCGTAAGTGCGAACTCGAGCAATTACTTCTGCGACTTCGTGGCCATATGCGCCAATATTTTGAATAGGTGCGCCACCCACCGTTCCAGGTATTCCGCTCAGGCACTCCAAATTAGCAAGGCCTTTCGATAGCGTGAATGCTACGAATTCATCCCAAGGAACTCCGGCTGCAACCTGAAGCATTCCCCCGCTGCAAGCATCGATCTCGTAGGAATTTCCAGAGGTCTCTACTTTTATAACGGTGCCTTTAAAACCCTCATCGCCAACCAAAATATTTGATCCGCCCCCGATAATGAGGAGCGGTTCCTGTGAAGCATCTGCAGCTTCGATCTCCGCGATCAATTGGGCTTCAGTTTCTGCCCGAATGAGAAGAGCAGCAGGTCCACCAACGCGTAGCGTCGTGAAATCCGCGAGTTTGCTCATGGCTTAAGGCTACCTTCGTTCGACGAGGATTTCGGTCTTCCCTCTGAAACGTTCAAGAATTCGGTCATATGTCTTCTTTGATTGTTCATCGCGATAAGCCTCATCGGTGTCGTAGTACCCATGATGGCGAGCTTGCTCTAATGGCAGCTCCATTTGGAGTAACCGACCGCGAGATTGACGCAAGCGAAGTGAGAATTCAATATCGGCATTTCGGTAATAGACCGCGCGCGCATTAAAACCACTTGCACCAAGTGCATGTTCGACATTAAGCGCCATGAAGTAACTGAAGAGCACATCGACATCGCCATTGCCTTTATCGTCAACGCTACGCCAACCATCTTCAATATTTACAAGTCCCCCGCGCCAACCAACTGCGCTGTATTCGCCTGCCTCTAAAGTTTTGAGAGCTGGTGAAATTGCATCACCCGTAAAGATTGTTGATGGTTCCATGACAACCAGATATGGAGCGGGAGAAAGTTTGAGGAGCGCATTTGCTGCCTCTCCCCAACCGGGAGTGATATTGATCTGTGTAATGAAGGTTCGGTCATCAAGTTCTGAGGCGATCTGCGCCAGGTCAGGGGTTCCGCAGATCATGACCAGAATGGCGGTGTCAGCAGGAGCAAATTTCTTGATCGCCTGAATCGAAGTTATTCCATCTTCAATAAAGCCATCGAGGATTAACCCGATTGCGATAGGAAATTTCTTATCGGTAAAGAAGCGAAGGTCCCCAATCCGTTCATGAACTGGGAAGGGATTCTTCGCCCTAAAACTAAAGCCACCATCTTTATCCAGTACTTCAAAGCCTTGCTGCAGAATCTGATCGCGCAGGGAATCAGAGAGTGCAAAATCCTTTGCGGCACGTGCAGCCTGTCGAGCGCGCGCTAACTCAATAACGGATTCTGGAACAGTGGTCATGGAAGTGCAATAACTGCTTTTGCCATACCTAATACTTTTACATCATTGCAGGTTGCGGTGATTTCAATCTTGATGAGATCAGCGCCGCCTTCAAGCACCCTACCGCTCACTATTAATTCAACATCGGCATCAGCTGGGACAACTACCGGTTTGACGAATCGAGCTGATAATTCTTTAACAGCTGCACTTCCAGCAATCGAACTGGCAAAACGTCCTGCGAGAGCCATGGTGAACATGCCGTGGGCAATCACATTTTCTAGCCCTACTGATTTAGCAAACTCTTCATCTTGGTGAATGGGGTTTTGGTCACCACTTGCATTCGCGTATCCAACAAGTAATTCGCGATTGATAATAAAAGCCTGTGGCGTGATCTCTTGGCCAGCTTCAAAGCTACTCATGCCCGCACCACCAATGTGGACCATGACGATGCAACAAGTTCAGATTGGTTATGGAGATCCGATCGAACAGTCACAATCTCATTCCCAGCAACAACGCGAGCGTTTTCGATAGTTGATGAACAGGTCAGCTGATCGCCGGCAATGACCGGACGATGGATTTCAAAGCGTTGATCGCCATGAACTACTCGAGTCCAGTCGAGGCCTGACTCTTTGAGAAGTGTCTCAGATTCAGCGAGTGAGATTTTGATTGAGTACGTTGGAGGAGCTACCTCGAAATTTGGCTCGCCAATCGCTTGGCAAAATTCTGTGATTGATTCTTTCGTTACCGCAAAAGCTGTGGCACCGGTAAAGGTGCGCCCGACGATGTCGGGATTGAGCATGTGTTAGCGGGTTTCGCGATGTGTTGTAGAAAGCTTGCAACGTGGGCAGAACTTCTTCAACTCAAGGCGATCTGGATCGTTACGACGATTCTTCTTGGTGATGTAGTTACGCTCTTTGCACTCGACACAGGCCATAGTGATCTTTGGGCGGACATCCGCGCTCTTGCTTGCCATGGTCGTGCTCCTTTTAACTCTTTAATAGGTCCTCGTGGTCGTGAGGACGGGTGTTGCGAGAGGTGAAGGTTACTTCACCCACGCTCAATATGAAAAACGGGAGATCTCCGCACGCTCAATCTTTCATCAATTGAGCGTGTAGAGGGTGGTAGCGGGAGCGGGATTTGAACCCACGACACAGCGATTATGAGCCGCTTGCTCTACCAAGCTGAGCTATCCCGCCGAGCCCCCCACCGGAATCGAACCGGTGACCTTTTCCTTACCATGGAAACGCTCTACCGACTGAGCTAGGGGGGCGAAAAAAGTACAGTGAAGGGTACAACGGAAGTGGAGCCCGTGGAAATCGGTTTTCTTAGACCTTAAGGGTTCTTTAACTATTCGCGAGTACCCTTAGGCCATCATGCGTATCAGGGGGCAGAAATTCACTCAGATTTCGAGGAAGAAACTTCTCGCGGGCGGGATAGCAACCTTCATTCTCGTCGGTGCTTCGGGCGCTGGTCTCACGATCTACATTCAAGGTAAATCCCAACTTCCGAGCCCTCTTCCGCCAGTGAAAGCCCACGGCGATATTCCTTTTCAGCCGCTAACAACTTACGAGCAGATTCAGAGCCAGACCCTTCCCGAAGATACAAAGCAGTTACCTTCACACTGCCAGCCGCAAAATGGTGATTGGGTGGCAGAAGAAAATAAGAATGCAGGAGTCTCGCTGACTCCAACTGATTGGAAGAATTTTCATTTTTATCAGCAATCAGGTTCTGTCCTGTGGCTCGATCATCAATCGGTGACATGTGGAGATCGAATTGGAATTCACGCTTCGCTCTTCCCAATCAGTCATGATGGCAAGATCGATAAATCACCTCGATCATTCCAAGTACTTCGAATTGGTTGGTACAACGGTGCCGGTGCGCGAATGATGTGGAACTCGGGTCCCATCTCATTAAAACGGCGAAATACCCCGAATCTTAAAAATATAACTCGCACAGTAGAAACACGTTGGCCTAGAACCGTCTCTTTCGATGTTGGCGCTGATTGGACTCCTGGTCTCTACATGGTGGCCTCTGTAGGCCCAACAGGTAGCTTTGAAAATATCGCTCCATTTATTCTGCGCTCAACATCCTCAGATTCAAAACTTTTGCTCGTCCACTCGACGTTGACCTGGGCTGCGTATAACTCTTTTGGCGGCCATTCAACCTACTCTGCTCCGATCGCAGGAGAGGACGAGCGCTCGAAAATTTCATCACTCGATCGTCCATATGCTGGAAGCGGAATTAGCCATATCGAGCGGGATGCGCTCTCCTTTGTTCAATATCTTGAATCTACTGGCCTCAACATTGATCAAGTGTCAGATGTAGATCTCAACAATTCACCGTCCATTGTTTCGCAATACGGTGGTCTCATATTTAGCGGTCATCCCGAATACATGACACGAACTGAATTTAATACGATCGCTGCTGCCCGAAATATGGGCATCAATATCGCATTTATGGGGGCGAATAACGCCTATTGGCAGAGCCGCATTGAGCCCTCGCCAACTGGGCCTGATCGTCACCTTGTGATCTACCGAGATGCATTAATTGACCCAGAGACCGATTGGCAGAAAGTCAGTGTCGAATTCGGTAATCCCCGAATCAACACTCCACCTTCGCTCTTAACAGGAGAGAAGACTGCTGGCGTACACGTCACTGGAACCATGAATGCGGTTGAAATTCCTAAGTGGCTCAATGTGCCGAAGAATTCAGTGTTAACAGGATGGTCACCAAATTCTGAGATTGATTCGATTGCTTCTGGCCCGGCTTCGCCACCAAAAGTCCACCTGATCTTCTCTGGAAAGTTTGTCTTGGAAGACCCAAAGCCATCAGCATTACGATCAAAGCGCTCACTTACGGCACAGACCATTTGGTTTACCAATCCAAGTGGAGCAGCAACTTTTGTGAGTGGTGTTAATTATTGGCCATGCGAAGTCAGTTACACATGTGCTGAAGGCACTGTTAATGATTCCACCAGACTGTTGCTTCAATCCATAACATCTCAAGTACTTACATTATGGCAAGAGAAGGCAGTTGGAAGGAGACTCTCATGAGAGCACGCGATTACCATCTACCGTCCTCACCACATTGGCACAAAGTCAGCAAGGGCGAACCGCGTTGGCCAGTCTCATTTGTTGTTGTACTTGTCATCTTCCTTCAGTTCACGCTGCCACCTCATTATTCGTTGAGACATCAAAAGTGGATCTGTTTAGCGGAAGTTCTACTTGCGGTCGCACTATTTGCATGGAACCCAGGGCGAATTAAGGGACACAAGCAGAGTCGTTGGTTCTTGGGGATTTCTCTCAGCGCCTTGATGACTCTCTCGAATGTTGGATCATCAGGCCATTTAGTTCGAGAGCTCTTAAATGGAAGTGCAACAAATCCAACGAGCCTTTTAATAGCTGGTGGATCGATCTGGCTTACCAACATCATTGCATTTAGCCTCTGGTATTGGGAATTTGACCGTGGTGGGCCAGGAGCAAGAGCGGAAGCCCTCGATCCGTATCCAGACTTTCTCTTCCCGCAGATGCAATCACCCGAATTGGCACCAGCGGATTGGGCGCCAAATTACTTTGATTACTTATATATCTCTTTCACCAATGCAAGTGCCTTTAGCCCGACAGATACTCTGCCGCTATCGCGTTGGGCAAAGACATTGATGACAATTCAATCAACTACTTCGCTTGTAACAGTCGGGCTTGTTATCGCCCGAGCAGTCAACATCTTGAAGTAATTAAAGAGTTATATCTGCGATCGATTTTCGTGAGCGAGGCGACTCTTCGCGATCTCGTAGGACATCACTTGAGAGTGCAGAGCTCGCAGCTTGCTTGCCGACCGCAATAATCACGATAGGGCGAAGCGATATTGGCATCTCAAAATGATTAGCAAGAACATCCTTATCAAAGCCAGCCATCTGGTGAGTGACTAAACCACGGTGCTGCGCTTCAACGCTGAGGAACCCGACTGAGAGACCAAGATCGTAGAGCGCAGTGTGCCGAGCGGTGCCATCTTCATTGAGAACTTCCGCGCAGGCGACGATGAATGCAGAAGCGTTTGGCGCCCACTCCTTATTAAAACCTGCAAGTGAGGCAGTAATCGCTGCAAAGCGATCATCCCCGTGCTTCGCCACGATGAACTTCCATGGCTGGAGATTATTTGCCGAAGGAGCCCAACGGGCTGCTTCAAGAAGCGCAGTGATATCACTGTGAGAGAGATCGACGCCATGTTCAAATGATCGTGGACTCCAACGTTCTGCAAGAACTGGGTGGATTGGCTCTGAAGTTTCTACTGGTTTGCGCATGCCTTGATCTTATTGCTTTATTAAGCTGATCAAAATTCCGTTCTCAGGCGCAAGAGTTGGGGGTTGAAGTCCAACACTCTCCAAAGCCGCGCCAGATAGCACGACGCCTTCTCCCCATGTGATGTTTCCTACCTGCAAGGTGCGTGGCGCACCAACTTCAGTGATGAGTCTCACTCGGTATTGAGATGAAGCATCCAATCCAGTGAAACGAAGTTTTGGTGAGAAATTCGACGAGGGCATGAGGTGCTGCATAAAGGCAAAGAGCGCTTCACTCTTATCGTGGGCAACGACGCCGTAGAGAAAAGCATGTGAATCTGGATAATCGATGCGAACGCTTCTGCCACTGTGAAGAAGAGTGCGCTTCTCCTTGTAGAGCGCTGCCCACGACTTCAAAATCTCACGTTCGTGCGCTGTTGTCTCGGTGATATCCCATTCAATTCCTGCATGGCCAAAGAGCGCATTAATTGCTCGGAATGAAAGTTCTGTTGTCTTTCCAGTTTGATGGCCACGAGTAGGTCCAATATGGGTACCGAGCATCTCTGGTGGAATAACAAGTGAAGTCCAACGTTGAATAGTTTGTCGCTCTAACGCATCATTATTAT
>DAINZB010000031.1:0-4430 GCA_036749135.1 Candidatus Nanopelagicaceae bacterium
GTGCGGAAGGTGGGACTTGAACCCACACGCCGAAGCACAGGTTCCTAAGACCTGCGTGTCTGCCATTTCACCACTCCCGCCGGGATCAGTGACTCTAGGTTAGAGCAAAATCTCCTGCCAGCAAAACTGTGTGACTGAGATGAAGGAAAGGCTGATACATCAATGAGTGAGCAGACTTCTATTGAAGTTAATCGCCCCTGGTTAGATACAACGAAGGATCGCCAGACTCGACTCAACCTGCTGATGGCGGAGATGACTCTTGAGGAGAAGGTTGGGCAGCTGGGAAGTATCTGGCTCGAATTCAATGCACCTCGTGAAGAAGATAGTGAAGAAGATCATCCAGTCGATAACGTTCCAGTCTTTGCTGAAGTAGCCCAGCCATTACCGTGGGAAGAAGCAACGAAACATGGATTGGGTCAATTCACACGGGTATTTGGAACCCTCCCTATCGCTGCCGCTGATGGTGCAAGAAAATTAATTGGACTACAAACCCGGCTCATCTCAGAGACCCGTCTTGGTATTCCAGCAGTTGCACATGAAGAATGTTTGACGGGTTTCACAACTATGGGAGCAACCTCATTCCCAACTCCCCTAGGAATGGCTGCGACTTTTGATCCATCAAAGATTGAAGCCGCAACACGAATCATTGGCCGTGATATGAAATCTCTCGGCATCCATCAAGGCCTCTCCCCTGTGCTCGATGTTGTCCGGGACTATCGCTGGGGTCGCGTGGAAGAAACATTTGGCGAAGATCCATACCTTGCCGGAATCTGTGCGACAGCCTATGTAAAGGGACTTGAAGCTGAAGGCATCGTCTCTACCCTTAAGCACTTCTTTGGCCACTCTGCTTCAAAGGCGGCGCGTAACCATGCCCCAGTCTCCATGGGATGGCGTGAGCTTTATGACTTTATGTTGCCACCATTTGAAATGGCTATCGCAGAAGGAAAGGCTCGATCGGTAATGAATTCTTATACCGATATCGATGGCCTACCAGCCGCAGCGGACCCAAAGATCTTTACCGAGATACTTCGCGACCAGCTCCAATTTACCGGAACTGTTGTCTCTGATTATTGGGCAATCAGCTTCCTAGAAATCATGCATCTCGTTGCTGGTGATCGCGGTGAGGCAGGTGCACTCGCTCTGATCGCCGGTATTGATGTTGAACTACCTGCAACTCGTTGTTATGGCGATGGTCTGATTGAACTCGTGCGAACCGGGAAACTTTCTGAAGAGTACGTCGATCGGGCGTTGATTCGTGTACTTGATCAAAAGTTCGAACTTGGACTTCTCGATGCAGATTGGACGCCCTCAAAACACGTCACTGCAGATCTTGATACCGTGAATCTCGATACCGCTGAAAATCGCAAAGTCGCCCTTGAGGCGGCACGGGCAGGTGTAGTACTTCTCGAGAATAATGCGGGAATCTTGCCTATCGATCCGGCTAAGAAGCAGTTCTCTAAGGTGGCAATCGTTGGTCCTTGTGGAGATGATGGCGCGGCCTTCTTGGGTTGCTACTCCTTCTCCAACCACGTGATGGCTATGACTCCTGGACTTGGCTTAGGTATTGAAGTTCCGTCAATTTATGCCGCAATCTCTCAGGCGATGCCTGATGCTGATGTCGCTACCTATGCAGCCGTCCCTGTTAAAGAGAAGAATGAAACAGGAATCGCTGAGGCGCGTGCCGCAGTTGATGGTGCAGATCTTGCGATCGTTGTAGTTGGCGATAGAGCCGGTCTCTTTGGCCGCGGTACATCGGGAGAAGGTAACGATGTCGCTGATTTGAAACTCCCAGGGTCCCAGGCAGAGATGCTCGAAGAATGTCTGCAATCCAAGACGCCGGTCATTGTTGTCTCAGTTTCCGGAAGGCCTTACGCCCTTGAGAGCGTTTCTGGCCGGGCTGCAGCTATTGTGCAAGCCTTCATGCCAGGTGAAGAAGGCGGGACTGCAATTGCAGAAGTGATTACCGGTGTTACAAACCCTTCTGGTCGCTTACCGGTTGAAATCCCATCAACCCCAACCGGCCAACCATCCACCTACCTTCACCCTCGATATGGCCAACCTGGACTTGGTATGAGCCCGGTTGATTCAATTCCGCTCTTCACCTTTGGACATGGATTGAGTTATACCTCCTTCGAATACTCCGCCTTTGCACTCTCCACAACGGAGATTGCGACGGATGGAAAGTTTGAGGCTTCAGTAACGGTAAAGAATGTCGGGAACCGTGCAGGCTCAGAAGTCGTTCAGCTCTATTTCACAGATCCTGTTGCTCAAGTCGCTCGTCCCATCATTCAATTGCTGGGCTTTGAGAAGATTCACCTTGCCGCTGGCGAGAGCAAGAAGGTCACTTTCCATGTTCACTCAGATCGTCTCGCCTACCACGGCGCCGATGTGATTCGCATTGTTGATCCCGGTGTCATGAAGATCCATGTAGGCGCTTCATCGACTGATTTAAAGGATACAAAGCTGCTGACCATCACTGGATCTATCCGTGAAGTAACTGCCCAGCGTAAGTTAATTACCGAAGTCACTGTTGCATGAACCGGTTCGTAAGTAGTATCTACCTAACCCATCAAAGGAGCGCACATGTCGTTTAATCCAACCCCGGCCGATAAATTCACCTTTGGCCTCTGGACTGTGGGCTGGCAAGCTGCTGATCCATTCGGATCTGCAACACGTGCACCCCTTGATCCGGTACGCACTGTCAATGAATTAGCAAAGCGTGGCGCATATGGTGTCACCTTCCATGATGACGATCTCATCCCATTCGGCTCAAACGATTCCGATCGTGATGCACAGATTCATCGCTTCAAGAAGGCTCTCGCCGACACTGGAATGAAAGTTCCTATGGCGACGACAAACCTCTTCTCACATCCAGTCTTCAAGGATGGCGCGCTCACTTCAAACGATCGCGATATTCGCCGTTATGCAATTCGCAAGGTGATGCGCAATATCGATCTTGCTGTCGATCTTGGAGCAGAGATCTATGTCTGCTGGGGCGGCCGCGAAGGTACTGAAACTGATGCCGGTAAGGATCCAATCACTGCTCTTGAACGCTACCGTGAAGGTTTCAACATCCTCGGCCAGTACGTCATTGATCAGGGTTACAATCTTAAATTTGCTATCGAGCCTAAGCCGAATGAACCACGTGGCGATATCTATCTCCCAACAATCGGCCATGCGATGGCATTTATCCAGACACTCGACCACCCAGAGATGGTTGGACTCAATCCTGAAGTTGGACACGAGCAGATGGCTGGGCTGAACTTCGTCCATGGAATCGCGCAAGCGCTCTTCCAAGGCAAGCTCTTCCATATCGATCTCAATGGTCAGCATGGTCCTAAATTCGACCAGGACCTCGTCTTCGGACATGGTGACCTTAAGAGCGCCTTCTTCTTGGTAGATCTCCTCGAGCGCAATAACTACTCAGGACCGAAGCACTTCGATTACAAGCCATATCGCAATGAAGATGATGCCGGAGTATGGCAATCTGCAACGAACAATATGCGCACCTACCTCGCACTGCGTGAGCGGGCAAAGTCATTCCGCGCAGATCCACGCGTCATCGACGCTATGAAGAACGCCCGAGTCGATCAACTCGCTGTGCCAACAATGGCCGCTGGTGAGACCTGGCGCGACCTTGGAGATCCAAGCTTCGATGTTGAGAGCGCAGCAGTTCGCGGCTCAGGCTATGAACTTCTCGATCAACTCGCCATCGAGCACTTGATGGGCTTTACCGCCTAATACCTTCTATCGATTGCTGAAGACCAAGTTACTTACTTGCAGCGGCCTTGATTGATGAGGCTGCTGCATCGTATGTTGCCTTAGCGTTAGCAACTGTTGTTCGGAATGCAGACCAGATCTGCGTCAAACTATTCTTGAAATCTGAGTTCGCCAAAATCTTCACATTTTTATCTTGTGGAGAGGCCGCAATAGCTTGATCGCGAATACTTCGCGCATCTGCAACAGCTTTATTGGCGCCATCAAGTGCGCTCTTAATCGCAGCCTTATAGGTGGCAAGTGCCCCTTGGAGGGCGCTCTTTTGTTCAGCTGTAAGTCTATGTTGCTTTGAAGCACTATGAGATGGTGCCGTTAAAGGTGATTGTGAAGGCGCCGGTGTTCCATCTGCTGCAAATGAAATGGAGGCAGGAAGAACGGAAATAAGGATCGAGGCGGCAGAAACCGCGAATGCGCTCTTTCTCATCTGGCTCTTCATAATCTAAGTATCTCACAAGCGCTCTTCTCAGCAGACTATGAGACTGGCCTCATCTACGCGCGTTACAGTGAGATATGGCAAAGAGAGGTGACTCTGGCGGCTTTGCTCGTCCTGCCCTCTCGCCCCTATCCAGCACCCTTCCAAAAATTCTCCTCGCACTTTCGGTGATCGCGCTTCTTCTGCCGACGATCTTTCTTCGCGGTGCCAAAGCGAATCC
>DAINZB010000031.1:4530-6178 GCA_036749135.1 Candidatus Nanopelagicaceae bacterium
GTTGGATTCTCTATGGGCGGTTACGGAGCATCGATCATTGCACTTCACCACCCAGATCTCTTTAGCCAGGTATCAACGTTCGCGGGATATTTTCTCGTCGATGATCTCACCGGGGCATTCAAAGGAAGTGCGAAGATTAATTTCCAAAACCCAAATAATTTTATGAGCGCTGCGAAACAATTGAGGTGGTATCTCGCAGAGGCGAAGGATGACTTCACTCAACCGATTCATGGCGAGATGGCTCGTTGGAGCAAGAAGCTCGCAGCGCTAAAAATTCCGGTGACGACGCATTCGCCAACGGGAGGACATTCATTCATCTTTGTGGGTAACGAATCCCTACTACTCACCACATGGCTGAGGTGGCCGCCATTACCAACCCCATCCGCCACCCCTGCTGCTTCAAGTACTCCAACCGCTGCTCCCACCTCGCCAGAGGGACAACCCACTCCTCCCACCCCCTAACCCGCTCTAAAGATCCGACTTCCTCAAGGGTCGCGGCCTCCCATAGAATCGCGCTATTGCCCAACAGAGTCGGGCGCAGTCGAGGATTAGCGAACGGATTTCACATGGCACGCAAAGGTTTTCTCTCGTGGGTTGGCTTTAGTGGCGAAAGCGCGCCAACTACAAGTGCACCAGGTGATGTTCCAACGACCGGTGCGTTAGAGCGCATTCGTGAATTAGAGAGCCAGTTAGCAGATCTCCGCTCTCGCAAAGATATAACCTCGCTGACTCGCGAAGAGTTTGAAATCCTCGCAACTGAGACCGCGATGAATTTAGTCAAGACCGCCCAGGGCCGCGAGAAGAGCGCATCCGCTCATGCTGCAAAGATCTTGTCTGAGAGCTCACGCATTGCTCAGGAAGCGACCGCCTCTGCAGAAGCAAAGGCTAAGACCATTCTGGCAACGGCAGAATCCCGTGGTCGCAAATATTTAGAAGCTGCACAATCTGAAAGCCAGGAAATGAAGAATCAGGCTGAACTTCGCGCAAAGTCAATTGCCGATGCAGCTTCGCGAGAAGTTGCAGCGCTCAAGAGCCAGACTCACAGTGATATTGAATCCATGCTCGCCACCAAGAAGCGTGAGGCCGCCGCAATCACTTCGAGCGCGAAACATGAGGCTGATGAGCTGGTAGCTGAGGCAACGGCAAGCGTTGCTGATTATCGTAATTGGTTGATCTCGGCCGTCTCTGAATCTGAGAGACTCTACAAAATTCAAACTCAATCTCTCTCAGCTGCACAACAAGCAATTGAACAATCTCGTCAACGTCTCTCCCACGCATTTGAGAAGCTCGCTTCACTCACCAATGAGGTTGAAGAGAATCTCGATGAGAACAGTGCGCCACTTGTAAAGGAGTTCACACGCGCTCGCGCCAAAGAGAATTCGCCAGCAAATGAAAGTTCACCAGTGGCAAAGAAGACCGTAAAGAAGGCACCTGCTAAAAAGGCTGCCACGAAGAAGCCTGTCGCTAAGAAGAGTTCTGCAAAGAAGGCACCTGCTAAAAAGGCGGCCAAGAAGAGCGTGGCAAAGAAGAGCACTAGAAAGTAAATGCCGCCCGCAAAGAAGGTAGTGCCCCAACGTCATATCAAACCGATTGACGGCCTGCGGGCGCTCGCAGTCTTTGCTGTTCTGCTCTATCACCTTGGAGTTAA
>DAINZB010000031.1:6278-8476 GCA_036749135.1 Candidatus Nanopelagicaceae bacterium
AAATACGTTGGTAAGAAAAATCTCGCCAAGGTTGCACTCTTCATTGCAGCAACTTCTGGCGCTGCGCTCTTTATCTTCTCCCTTGCAGTCGATGCGAGTTCCTCGAGTAATAAAATCAGCCATATCTACTTCGGTACTGACACTCACAGTATTGGACTCTTCTTAGGTTCAGCTCTTGCTGTTAGTTGGGTTCCTCAAAACCTCTCCCCCGTCATTTCACAGAGAGCTCAAGATTTTGTTGATGGAATTGGTGTACTCGGTCTGATTGGACTGCTCAGCGCATTTCTCTTTATCGATGAGAGCAATCCAACGCTCTACCGGATCGCCTTTCCAGTTGTCGGTGCTTTGGGATGTGCACTCATCATCTCGCTCGTCCATCCAGCCTCTCGTTTTGCACCACTTCTCAGCGCCCGGTGGTTGCTCTGGATAGGTGAACGCTCCTATGGCATCTACCTCTGGCACTGGGTTATCTTTCAAGTCACGAGACCAAGTATCGATCTCGCTGGCGCACAGTGGGCTATTAATGCTGCGCGAATTTTGATCGTCCTGGCACTCGCCGATATCTCTCTACGCTGGATTGAGATTCCTATTCGCAGAGGTGAGCTCACTAATTACTTACGAGGTCTTAAATATCGAACTCCCCGTGTTCGAAAGCGCGCCAGGGCAACGATTACTATCTCAATTCTCACAGTACTTCTTGCAACATCTGGTGCTTCCTGGGCAGCGATCTATCGAAATCGTTTAGGCGTGAACTCTCATACGAATCATGAGACAACTGCACTTGCCACCCCAGCTCCGTCGACACCGGGAGTCCCAGGTCTATGGGTAACCGGAGATTCAGTCATTCTCGGAATCCACGAAAAGCTCGCCACCCATTTCCCTATCGCACTCATCAACGCCAGAGTTGGACGCCAGATTGATGAACTCATCGATGTGGTCAAGCAAGATCAGTCGCAGGTAGCACACAGCATCACCATTCTTGATCTGGGAAATAACAACCACCTGACAGAGGATTCTGTGAAGAATTTGCTCGATCTCCTGAAGAGCCAACCGAAGGTGATCCTGGTGAATACCGCAGTACCTCGTTCATGGGCTGCCGATAACGATGCAATTATTAGTCGCATCGCCGCCCTGTATCCGAATGTTGAATTGGTCGATTGGGCAACAATCTCTCAAGGTCATCCAGAATTCTTTGCACCTGACGGCGTCCACCTTGTCGATGCCGGAAGCAGTGTTTATGTCGCCGCCATTCTCGACCACCTGCCAAAGGATTTACCGACCCAGCACTAAAAGTGTAGAAATAAAAAAGCCCCATCTCAAGAACGAAAGTTCCGAGAAGGGGCTTTAAGAGATTTTAGATATTAAGCGTATTGCCCTGGAAGTCCGAAGACCTTACCTGCAACTACCTTGCCATCTGAATATACAGATGAAACTCGGAATGAAGACCATCCGTCAGTAGCACCCTTGGTGATATCCAATGAGAGCTGTGATGATGGAACGGTTGAGATGAGCTTCCATGCTCCACCATTTGAGGCGATTTCAATATTGAAGTTGGTCAAACCAGTTGAACCAGCATCTGCCTTCCAGAAGATAGTCGCTCCGGTTGATGTGTAGTGAGCAACGATTCCAACTGGGGCTGGGTGTGCGCTATCTGCAGCGCCTGCAGCAGTACTCATTGAAGGAGTTGCTGATGCTGAAGTTTCGGCACTTGCGGATGTTGAAGCACTTGCAGAGGCTGCTGGTGATGCAGTTGCTGCTGGCGTGCTTGTTGAGTTTGAGTGATTACGTGAGATCACAGCAAGTGCTAAGAGTGCGACACCAGCGATAACAGTGATGACGACTCGTGATGATGAGCGATTTGCTGGAGTTGATGTAGAGGCGCTTGAAGCAGGAGCAGACTTAGCAGGTGCCTCGACCTTTGCAGCAGGTGTTGAGGAGATAGCAGTAACGCTTCTACCGTTGGTACCTGGAACTGGTGGAATAACGATGGTATCCGCAGCAACTTTCTTGGCAGGTGCCTTCTTCGCAACCTTCTTTGCTACTTTCTTAGCGGCAGCCTTCTTGGCAGGTGCCTTCTTCGCAACCTTCTTTGCTACTTTCTTAGCGGCAGCCTTCTTGGCAGGTGCCTTCTTCGCAACCTTCTTTGCTACTTTTTTAGCGGCAACTTTCTTTGCAGGTGCCTTCTTCGCAACCTTCTT
>DAINZB010000031.1:8576-12402 GCA_036749135.1 Candidatus Nanopelagicaceae bacterium
CCTTCTTCGCAACCTTCTTTGCTGCGCTCTTCTTTGCAGCAGCCTTCTTAGCGGGCGCCTTCTTGGCGACCTTCTTAGCCGTCTTCTTTACTGCCACGGTATGACTCCTTAATAAATCCCAGTATTTGGTGGTTTAAGGGTACTAGAGAAGGGCGATCAAAAGAGGTGCTATCTGGCGCATGGCGCGCCCGCGATGGCTGAGTTGATCCTTCAGCTCCGCCGAGATCTCTGCAGATGTGAGTGTGAGTCCCTCTGGAATAAAGATTGGGTCGTAGCCAAAGCCACCTTCGCCCCGTGGCTCACCGATGAGAGAGCCCTTCATCTCGCCCTCTTCGATCACATCTCGCCCACCTTCGGGGTGGCCAGTTGGAAAGGAGAGCGCAATGACGCATTTAAAGGAGGCAGATCGGTCAATCTCTCCTGTGAGTTCTAGTTCACGGAGTTGGGCGAGAACCTTTTCAGTATTGGCCCGATCATCTCCATGTTTTCCTGCCCATCGAGCGGAATAAACACCTGGGTCACCATTGAGCGCCGCGACGAAGAGGCCACTGTCATCTGCCAGAGCGGGAAGCCCAGAGAACTGTGCAATCTGACGAGATTTCAATAGTGCATTCTCGGTCAGTGTCGAACCTGTCTCTTCGACATCTGGCATCTCTGGAAAATCTGCAAGGCCAAGTACCTGAATATCTGAGGCATAGTCAGTAAGCAATCTTTCAAACTCTGCGATCTTGCCCTTGTTCCGAGTAGCTAAGACGATCTTTTTAGACTTATTAGACATGGCACTTCCCTGCTTTCAAAGATTGATTATTGCGCGAGGGCAGCGGCTTGAAGAGCGGTCAGCTCCTTGCAACCAGCGACTCCAAGATCGAGAAGTTGATTCAGTAATGTGCGGTTAAAAGGCACACCCTCAGCAGTTCCCTGTACCTCAACAAAATTTCCATCACCGGTACAAACGATATTCATATCGGTATCGGCATCGACATCCTCAACGTAGCAAAGGTCGAGCATTGGTACGCCTTTGATAATGCCGACACTTACTGCGGCGACCGACTGTCGAAGCGGTTGACGATCAGGAAGGATGTGTCCTTGGCTCTTTGCCCACGTAATTGCATCTGCAAGTGCAACATATGCACCGGTGATTGCCGCGGTTCGGGTTCCGCCATCAGCTTGGAGAACATCGCAATCGATGACGATGGTGTTCTCGCCAAGGGCATGAGTATCTACTACTGCACGAAGTGAACGCCCAACAAGGCGTGAGATCTCTTGTGTTCGACCACCAAGTTTTCCTTTGACGCTCTCTCGATCAGAGCGGGTGTGAGTTGCACGCGGAAGCATCGCATACTCACTTGTGACCCAACCCTTTCCCTTTCCTGTTAACCAGCGTGGGACTCCAGGTGTGAAAGAGGCGACACAGAGAACGCGGGTATTTCCGAACTCAACAAGTACAGAGCCTTCTGCATTCTTTAACCAATTTCGTTGAAACGAGATCGGGCGAAGTTGATCAGCGGTACGACCATCAGAACGTTTTGACACTGTGACTCTCTTCTACGTTGGGGGGTTTTAAAGGTGACTTTCAACTGCAGTAACTTCAGGTCCAAGGAATCTGCGTGCCAATTGTGAAAATGCCTTCGCATCTCCGGTAGAGATGAAGCGATAGGTAGGAGCTCCACCATCGTTGAGAAGGTCGTGTTCGACCAAGGTGCGATAAAGATCTTTTGCCGTCTCTTCTGCACTAGAGACCAAGGTGACGTAATCGCCCATCACATAGGAGATAACACCGGTGAGAAGTGGGTAGTGGGTACATCCCAAGACCAAGGTATCGACGCCTTCATCGAGGAGTGGGCGAAGGTACTCTTGCGCGACCTGCGTGATTGCTCCTCCTGAAGTCTCGCCGCGTTCCACAAAATCAACGAATTTCGGACAGGCGATGGCTGTAATCTCTAATTGCGGGGCCGCGGTAAAGGCGTCGAGATATGCACCAGAATCAATCGTCGCTTGGGTACCAATGACACCAATCTTTCCAGAGCGAGTTGCAGAGACTGCGCGACGTGCTGCTGGCTGAATGACTTCAATGACCGGAATTTCATAACGTTCGCGGGCATCGCGCAACATAGCGGCGCTTGCGGTATTGCATGCGATAACAAGGGCCTTTGCGCCAGCTTCAACAAGTTGGTCTAAACATTCGAGTGCAAAGCTACGGACTTCAGCGAGCGGCCGTGGGCCGTAGGGACCGCGAGCGCTATCTCCGAGATAGAGAATGGATTCGTGTGGCAGTTGATCGATAATTGCGCGGGCAACTGTTAGGCCGCCGACACCAGAATCAAAGATTCCGATGGGAGCGCTATTCATAGCCCTAGTTTAGAGCAAGTTGAGAAGGTTCTCCTGCAGCCATCCAAGCCAGTAATAGACGGCGTAAAGTGATTTTTGCGGATCTTCATCTGGAAGCGATTCAAAATGCTCAAAGCTCTCTTCTGTTATCTCTAGTCGAACGCTCAACGCTAATCGGAGATCATTGAGCGCCATCAACCAGGTATCAGCGGCAAGGTCTTCAACAGTGCCCGCTTTGTCCTCATCGACCAAGATCGAGAGATGGGCGCGAACTTCTCGGAGCACTCGTTGCTTGCTCGAACGAATCGTGGATTCAGTAAATCGCCGAAAGTCGCTTGCTGCTTCTGGATCTGCGTAGGCATTTGGAAGAAGACGCATGAGGACTGGATCATCTGGCGCGACGACCTCGTGCTGCATCGACATAAGTTGGGCAAAGGGGTCGTTCTGATCGTAATGGTGGAAGAAGTCGCCCTCACCTAAGAGTTCAAGAAGTTGCTCGACCAAATTAATGAGTATGTGAGCTTCATCCAGAGTGAGATCGAGTGAAAAGGTATCTCCGGTGCGCTCAAAGTTCGACATTAAATCTTGTCATCTCTCTGCAAAGTAGCCCAGAGGCCATGTTCATGGAGAAGCTGGACATTTCGCTCCATCTCTTCCCGACTGCCACTTGCAACTACTGCCCGGCCTTCATTATGAACTTGCATCATTAACTCATTTGCTCGTTCCTTCGAGAAGCCAAAGAGCTTCTGGAAGACAAAAACGACGTAACTCATCAAATTAACGGGATCGTCCCAGACGATACAGATCCATGGGCGATCAAGAAGTTCATGGAGCGCTGCATCGATATCGGTGAGAGTGCTGACTCCCCCTTGTGTCGAATTCTCTGATTCCTGGCTCATCGCACAAGAACTGTAACAAAATCTGTTTGAGTTGTAACGAATTGGCTATCGCTGTCGGAGATAACTCTGAAGGAATTAGTGCCCGGTTGGGCTACCGATAGGGAGAATGAGAACGATCCAGTTGAATCGGTTATTGCGCTCATTTGACCTTCAACACCGCGAGCACTTCCGGCATCAAGATGTACCAGTACTCCTGCAGCCCGTGGTTGCACGGTTCCATTCACGGTATAGGTAATTCCGCGTTTCATCGATGCTGGTGGGTTCCACGAAATAACTCGGGAAGCACCCACAGAAAATCCGGGTGAAAGCGCTGCTAATCGATCCCACGAACCATCTGCTTTGACGCGCAATTGCGTTCCTTCGGCGACGATCAATGGAATCGAGAGAGATCCATCAGCTGCAGTATTCGCCGAGTAGATCTTCGTCCAATCTGTATTCGCAGTCTTCATCTCTACCTGCGTCAAAATTCCGGCGAAGGGAGTTGTATCTTTCTTCGTGAGCAGCGCAGTTAATGTGATCCAATCGCCGACATGCACCGAAGATGCAGTGCTCGTGAGGTTTGCCAGAACCGGATCTGGCGCGATCGAGGTCGCAACCTG
>DAINZB010000032.1:0-4542 GCA_036749135.1 Candidatus Nanopelagicaceae bacterium
GTGGCCAATTTTCTCAAACATAAATCCTCTTCCAGAGTTCTCGTAAAATGAGAGTAAAGTAAAGGTATCAGCCTGTTGTTAAAGGCCTTGGAATGGAGAGGTATACAGTGAGCAAAATCATTCCAAATAAGACCAGTGACGATGAGATCAAAGAGCCATCGGAGATCGCATCAGAAGATGCTCGCGATGCTGAGATCCGTGGCGATAAGCCGCCGCATCACGGTTAACCGGTACTAGTCGACGATTGGCTTTGTTGCTGATTGCGGCGGATTGCTCGGCGTTGCAGTTGGAGCACTTGCTCGTGAATCAGTCTTGTAGAAACCAGAGCCCTTAAAGACGACCCCAACGTTGTTATAGACCTTGCGAACTTCACCCTGGCACTGAGGGCAGATAGAGATAGCCTCATCAGAGAAGGATTGGACTACTTCGAACTCGTGTCCGCAGGCTGTGCAGGCATATTCATAGGTAGGCATACCCCAGAGTCTAAAGTGGTGAGAGAATTAGTTCTAATCGAGGCACTACTAGGGGAGCGACTGTGAAGAAGATGCAGATTCTGCGTGGATTGATGGCAGTGGCATCAGCGGGAATCGTGGCGACCTTGATGACTGCCTCACCTGCCTCGGCCAATATTCTCACCGGCTCATCGCCAGCCGCCGGTGCAGTCCTCGCCGTCGCACCAAATGCCATCTCAGTCACCGGCAATTCTCCTCTCTCAGAACAAGGTTCGACTCTCTCAGTCACTGATCCAACGGGATTACAGGTTGATGATGGGTCACTCACTATTAATGAGAGCACAGCGGTGATTGGTCTAAAACCTTTGACGGCTGCTGGTGTCTACACCGTGACCTACAACTTAGTTTCAACGACAGATGCACCGCTGATGGGTTCATATACCTTCCTCTTCAATGCTCCCGCGGCGATCTCATCACCAACACCAACTCCAGCACAAAGTTCAGCAGCCCCGTCGACAAAGGTGAATCACACAGTCGATATCTTCGTCATCATCTTGATGGTTGCCGCAGTATTCGTTGGGCTCTTCTTGCTCTGGTACGCACGAATGTTGATTCGTGAACAGCAAGAGAATAAGCGTCGGGCTCGATCTCGTTCGAAGAAAGTGAGTCGCCCCGCTCGTACTAAAAATACAGATGAGGATTAAGGGTGCACTTTTTCTCTGAAGTTCATACCTTCTCAAATAATCCAGTCGTCACCACTGCTTTAACCCTCACAAAAGGTCTCTACCTTCTTGCAGCGTTGACCTCCTTTGGATTGATCTTTGCGATCGCATTCTTTATTCGCGAAGAGCGTGGAGTTCTTACGACAGAAGCCCAGCGAGTGAAGAAGTTGGCGCACCTATCTACTTTTGTCACTCTCGTAACAATTGTCGGGGGAACCTTCACTGAGCTCGCCAATTTAATTGGCGGATCACTTCTCGATGCCTTTGATGGCACCACGCTTCGCTCCTTTATCGCTCAAACCGCCGTTGGTCGGGACTTCCTTATTCAAGCGATTGCCGCGATTGTCGTCATGGCCTTCTTGCAGCGCGCTAAAAAAGTGGGCTCGATCTATTGGGCCCTGGCCTTTTCAGTGGTTGGTCTTCTCACACCTATCTTTCAGAGCCATGCGAGTAGCGCTGGTAATCATGGGACGGCGATTGGTTCCCTGCTATTCCATGTTTTGTTTATTGCGATCTGGGTAGGCGGAGTAATTGGTCTGATTGTCATTAACCCGCAGGAGCGCGCTGCCTCGCTCTCACGATTTAGCGCGATCGCTCTGTGGTGCGCCATCATCGTCGCCGTTAGCGGAACTGTGAATGCATGGACTCGCCTTAATTTCCTCGCCGGGTGGAACAGCATCTATGGATTACTTATTGGGCTGAAGATTCTCTTGATGGCGATCTTGATCGGATTTGGTGCATTGCATCGTCGATACCTTGCCGCCAAGGGAAATGAGCTCAAGTCTTACTCACTGTTGATCAATGAAGTTCTCGTCATGGTCATCACAGTTGCTATCGGTGCCTGGCTTTCGACAACTGCTCCACCAGTAAACCCAGCGCTTGCATCACAGGCTGCTGATCCGGTGATCTCATTAACGGGCATACCGATGCAGTCTCAACCAACCGTATGGCGCATCCTCTCTGGATATATTCCCGATGGCACCTTCCTTGGACTGCTTCTACTTGCGACTGCTCTCTATGCAAAGGGCGTCGTCGTCCTGGCTCGCCGTGGTGATAAGTGGCCGGTCGGCCGCACCGTTGCCTTTGCGCTCGGTATCGCTTTTGCGGACTTTGCGACATCTGGCGGTCTTGGTATTTATTCACATCTCGCATTTTCGTATCACATGATTGCTCATATGGTTTTGGGAATGATCGCCCCGATCGGTTTCGTGTTAAGTGCACCAATTACCTTGGCGCTACGCGCTCTTCCCGCTGGTCGAACTCCAGAGGAGCGCGGTCTACGTGGATCGCTCATCACACTCATTCACTCGCGATACTCAATCTTTATCACCAACCCTGTTACCGCCCTGGCGATCTTTGATGGTTCACTCTTTGGCCTCTATTTAACGCCAGCATTTGGCTCGCTGATGCGAAGTCACAGTGGCCATCTCTTGATGGATATTCACTTCGTACTTGCTGGCTATCTCTTCTTCTATGTAATTATCGGAGTGGATGTAAATCCACGGAAGATTCCGCATATCGTCCGCATCATCGTTCTCTTTGCGGCGATGAGTATTCATGCCTTCTTCTCAATAACGCTCCTATCGACCTCATCACTCGTCGACGGAGGCTACTTCGCACTTCTCAATCGGCCATGGAACCAAGATCTCTTAGCCGATCAACATACGGGTGGCGCGATTGGTTGGGCGATGGGGGAGATTCCTATTCTTTTGGCGCTGGTTGCAACATTTATTCAATGGGTTCGCGCTGATGGGCGAGAGGCGAAGCGAATCGACCGCGCTGCCGATCGAGCAGCGGCTATGGGAGAAGATGATGAACTTGCTCAGTACAACCGCTATCTGAGCGAATTACAGCGACGAGAACCGGGCGATTAAATCTGGAGTTGCGGCAGCGTTCACCTTTTGATCGTGTTCATCGACAGGAAGTGGATCGCTCGTTAATTCACCATGATGGACGAGTGCGATCTTCCAGCATCTGAGTTTGGAAAGTGCTCGATCATAAGAACCGCCGCCCTGACCCAATCGATTTCCTGAGCGATCAATATGAAGCGCCGGAACAATCACAACGTCGATGGAATCCACATCAGTGAAGGCGAAGCCGTGCGGCTCAAGGACTTTGCCATTCGCAGCAAGTGAGTTCTCATTTCCATCCCAACGAACCCATTCAAGATCATTATCTGCAAGCAGTTTCGGTAGCAAGACTGTGACCCCACGGTTGATGAGCTCCTGGTTGATATCAGATGTACCAGGTTCATCACCATAGGAGTAATAACTGGCAACGATCTTCACATCAGCGAATTCTCGAGCTCCAAGAATGTGGAGCCACGATTCCGCCAAAAATCGGTCGTGACGTTCTCTGCGATATTGCTGGCGAAGGAGTGATTTAGGTGATCCACTCGACTCTGACTTACGCATGGCAATACCTTAGTAGAGCCGATCTTCAAAGTATGGTTGAACCATGGAGCGTGAAATTTCTGTCAGCGAGTTCTCTGCTGCCCTACTCGCGATCGCGCAGCCACTTGCCGCCTTCGATATGCCGCTCCTTGATGCTCATGGTGCAACCCTTGCCGAGAATATTTATGCCGGCGAGCGCCTTGTGCTCAAATCTGGCTCTCGAATTCGCTCGACTCAGATCGGCTTGGCAGCATCGATTGGGTTAAATCGCCTTCCAACTCGACCCCATCCTCGAGTTGTTGTTATCTCTGCCGGTGATGATTTAGTTGAACCAGGACAGAAGTTACGTGATCACGAAGATGAGTTTGAGACAAATTCCTGGATGCTCACGACTGCTGTCAAAGAGGCAGGAGCGATGGGCTATCGCGTTCACACCATCCCTGAGAATTCTGAACAACTTCGCCTCATTATCGAAGATCAACTTGTTCGTGCTGATCTGATCGTCATTAGCGGTGAGAGCCATGATGAATCTTTTGATCTGATTACGTCGACTCTTCAAGGCCTCGGCGAAGTCGAATCAGTTATTCCAAAGCTCACCGATGCCGGTCGCCATAATTTTGGAACCATTGGTCCCGATAAGACTCCAGTCATCACCTTGCCGGGAGATCCCATCGCCGCCTACCTATCAGCCGAGATCTTTGTTCGTCCCATGATTAGAACGATGCTGGGTGCAGCGAATATTCATCGCAATATTCTGCAAGCACAATTGACATCACCTGTTGAATCAAAGGCTGGTTACACATCCTTAATCCGTGCCACCCTCACCTCTGGTGCACAATTGACCGTCACACCTTTGCCTGAGCAAGAGCTGCTCTCCACGCTCTCAGATGCGCAAGGACTTATTGCCCTTCCGGCAGATTCGACTGGGGCAAAGGCTGGCGATCTCGTCGATGTCATGGTTCTCGAGCGAAATCA
>DAINZB010000032.1:4642-5859 GCA_036749135.1 Candidatus Nanopelagicaceae bacterium
TTGGGGCCTATCGCGGCGGCTATATCGGTTATTGGATCGATCGCCGGGTAGCAAATCGTGGGATCGTTACAAGAGCTGTCATAGCCCTCACTCAGTACGGGTTTCAGGAGCTGCTTCTCCATCGCATCGAAATCAATATGAGACCGGAAAATTCGGCATCGCAACGAGTAGCTGAAAAAGCTGGATACACCTATGAAGGGCTGCGCCACCGTTTCCTTCATATCGATGGCGATTGGCGAGACCACCTGATTTTCGTGAAAGAGAACCCAGAAATTCGTTAAAAAAGAAATTCGGACACATCACCCCATACACGTCTAAATGCACCAAATAGGGGGTGAGTGGAATTACGATTTCATTCCATGGCGTCCAGCATTATCTACCTCATCATCTTGGTGATGTGGGGCGCGTATTTCCTTCCGCGGTGGATCCATCGCCACGAAGAGTCTTCACCAAAAGCGGGCGAACGTTATAAGAGCGCCATCCGCTCAATCTCTGATGCCAAGACTCGTGCATCATTCTCACCAGAATTTATGGACCCAGCAGCGAAACAACAGTTGATCAACCAACGCCGCACTATTTTCTCTGGTCTAATTTTTCTTATCGCTGCAAGTGCAGTTGCTGCAACAATTGGAATGATGGCTTGGTCAATCCTCGCGATTCCAGTGACTGGGTTAGCAATTTATATTGTTGCCGTGCGACGTCAGATTGTTTCTCAGCAAATTAAGGCTCGTCGCTTAAATACCTTGCAGAAGATCATGACTGCAGAGATCAAGCTTGATCCAACTGTTCGTATTTCGTTACATTCACAAGCAGAATCAACTGAACACTGGATTCCACTTGCTGAGCGTGAAGATCCATCTGGCGTTGTTGTGATTCCAAAGGATCGCACCAGCTGGAATCCGATCACAGTTCCTAAGCCAACGTATGCAACCGCACCAAAGGCGATCACACCAAAGCGCGTCATTGACCTTACTGTCCCTGGCCAATGGAGTGCAGAACAAGAACTTCTTAACCAACTCAAAGTTACTCAGCGAGAAGATCTCTTCGATCAGACACTTCTCGAAGAGGCGGCAGAGCCTCATATCGACTCTGAAGCTATTTAATCCGCGCTTAATTCGCTAGATCCACGAAGGAATCCACATATGGTGGAGCCAATCTGAGTATGTGATCGTCACTCCAAAGTAGAGCGGTGAGAAGTAGATAAAACAGAGAACAAT
>DAINZB010000032.1:5959-12019 GCA_036749135.1 Candidatus Nanopelagicaceae bacterium
TCGAGTAGAGCCGTGCGTGAATGGACGAGATGAAGTCCATCAGCAAGAGTGAGGATTGCAGCGCAGGAGCTGATAAGAGTGCTCTTAAATAATTTCTGAGCAACGAAATAGATCAATACGATAGAGAGTGAACCGATAACTGCTGAGCTGAAACGCCACCCGAATTCATGAAAGCCAAAGGCCTTGATACCTATTGCAATCAGCCATTTTCCGACGGGTGGATGGACGATGAAATCTGCCATTCCCTTGGAATTGAGTTCGACACCATGGAGCGCAAGTGAGTGAGCATTCTGTGCGTAGTAGACCTCATCGAAGATAAAGCCCTTTGGAGAGCCCAAGTGCCACAAGCCCATTGCCAGGCCAATAACGCCAAAAGCGAGAGCATTAATCCGCTGGGCAAACCTGGCGTAGATCTCTCGCATCGCTTCCATAGTGAAAGAGTAAACGGTGAAAGTCACCTTTATGCAAAAGTTTCGGTAAATACTCGTGAACCTGAGAGGATTAGCGCATGTTAATCCTCGCCGCTATTCCATTAGGTAATCCCGGGGATGCATCTGCGAGATTAAAGGAGGCGATTACCTCAGCTGATTTTATCGCCGCTGAGGACTCCCGGCGCTTTGGCCGACTCTGTGCTGAACTTGGGATCACCTATGAAGCGAAGATCTTCTCCTTCTTTGAAGGAAATGAGAATGAACGCCTTGAACCACTATTAGAAATATTAGCGACGGGTAAAGATCTTCTTGTTGTGACAGATGCAGGAATGCCTGGAATCAGCGACCCCGGCTATCGCTTGACTCGTGAAGCAATTGCTCGTGATATTCCAATCCGCGTTCTTCCTGGTCCTAGTGCAGTCACAACTGCTCTACTTTTCTCTGGATTACCTACTGATCGATTCTGCTTCGAAGGATTCCTTCCGCGAACTTCTGGTGCACGAATTACCGCACTTGAAAAATTGCGAAATGAAGAACGAACGATGATCTTCTTTGAAGCGCCTCATCGACTTCTCGAATCACTTCGGGATGCCGTTACTGTCCTTGGATCAGATCGACGCGCAGCGATCTGCCGTGAGATGACGAAGACATATGAGGAGACGATTCGTGGAACGCTGAGCGAACTTGTCGAGTGGGCCGCGAGTAGAGAGATTCTTGGCGAGATCAGCCTCGTTCTCGCCGGCTTCGATCCATCAGGTCGAATCTTTAGCCCAGAGGATCTTGCCGATATGGTCCTTGCCCGAGAGTCCCAGGGGGAGAGCAGAAAAGAGGCGATCGCCGAGGTTGCCAAGGCTACTGGGATCGCTAAGCGAGAAGTTTTTGATGTCATGGTTGCCCATAAGGGCGCAGGTAGGATGGGCGAGTGAGCGAGAAATCTTTCTATCTAACGACGCCTATCTACTATGTAAATGATGCGCCGCATATCGGCCATGCCTATACAACTGTGGCGGGCGATGTCCTGACTCGTTGGCACCGTCAGCGTGGAGAATCAGTCTGGTTCCTCACAGGTACAGATGAGCACGGCCAGAAGGTTCTCAATACTGCTGAGAAGAATGGCGTAGCGCCTCAGGATTGGTGCGACAAGCTCGTTGAAGATGCCTGGAAGCCAGTCTGGAAAGCTCTCAATATCGCCAATGATGATTTCATTCGTACTACTGAACCACGCCACATGGAGCGTGTACAGAAGTTCTTATCTGGTTTAAAAGATGAAGGCCACATCTACTCCGGTAAGTATGAAGGTCCTTATTGCATCGGTTGCGAAGAGTTTAAACTTCCTGGTGATTTATTAGATGGTGGACTCTGTCCGATCCACTCAAAGCCATGTGAAATTCTGAGCGAAGAGAACTGGTTCTTCCGACTCTCTGCCTTTGTGCCAGCACTTCTCGAGCATTACAAAAATAACCCATCTGCCTGCGAACCGGCATCAGCTCGTAATGAAGTTGTTGCATTCCTTGAAGGTGAGGTTCAAGATCTCTCAATCTCGCGCTCTACCTTTGACTGGGGTATCCCAGTTCCGTGGGATACCAAGCAAGTTATCTATGTCTGGTTTGACGCACTTTTGAATTACGTAACGGCAGTTGGCCTTGGCGATCCAACTGGATCTGAAGGTGCAGCTAAGTTTGCAAGGACATGGCCGGCAGATGTTCACCTTGTCGGAAAAGATATTCTCCGATTCCACGCAGTTATTTGGCCGGCGATGTTAATGGCAGCCGGTTTGCCACTTCCTAAAAAGGTCTTTGCACACGGTTGGTTGCTTGTTGGCGGCGAGAAGATGTCGAAATCAAAGCTCACCGGTATTGCTCCTTCAGACATTACCGATCACTTTGGTGTCGATGCCTTCCGTTATTACTTCTTACGCGCGATCCCATTTGGTTCTGATGGCTCATTCTCTTGGGAAGATATGAGCGCTCGTTACACCAGCGAACTCGCAAATGACTTTGGAAACCTGGCATCACGACTTATTGCCATGATCGAGAAGTACTGCGAAGGCGCGATCCCTGCTGTTGCGCGCGATGCGGGCCTTGAAACAGCACTTGCGGAGACGGTCGCGAAGGCTGATTCAGCGATGGTGGCGCTTGATTTCCAAGGTGGAATCAATGCCATTATGGAATTCTGTAAGCGAGTCAATGGCTATGTCACCGAGAAAGAGCCATGGATCGTGGCAAAAGATGAGAGTCGCACGAGTGAACTCATGGAGATCCTTTATAACACTGCAGACTCGATTCGCGCTCTTGCAGTACTACTTCACCCTGTTATGCCAGCGACCTGTGAAACTCTCTGGGCAGCTTTGGGAATGCAATCTAATATTTCTGCTGAGAAGATCTCTGATGTTGCAACCTGGGGTCAGATCAAACCTGGCTCACGCGTAACAAAGGGAGCGGTGCTCTTCCCACGTCTTGAAGAGCCAGCGGCTAAGTAAGGCGCGCCATTGAGTTCTGAACGATTTGGATTAGAGAAAGAACGCCTCCCTGCGCCACTTCCCGAAAAACTGAATCGTCCCTGCGTTGATGTCCATGCGCATATTGAATTAGTAACAGAGTCTGAGCCAGATTCAGATTTGGTGAGAGATGTCCTCGACCAAGCAGCGAGCGTTGGTATCGATCGCGTTGTTCAAGTTGGCTACTCGGCTTCTCAATCTGAGTGGGGCGTCAAAATGGCCCATGCATTTCCCGGTCGAGTCCTTGCGGCAGTCGCTCTCCATCCCAATGAAGCACCGGTAGTTGATGATCTCGAAGCGCACCTGGCGCGAATCGAAAAGCTGGCAACCGATCCACGCGTTCGAGGAATCGGTGAAACGGGTTTAGATTTCTTCAGAACCGCACCAGAGTTACAAGAGAAACAAAAATATTCATTCCGGCGTCATATCGCTTTAGCGAAGAGCGTTAATAAGGCGCTCATCATTCATGATCGCGATGCGCATCGTGCTGTTCTTGATACCTTGGTTGAAGAGGGCGCTCCCGACATCACCATCTTCCATTGTTACTCCGGCGATGCCGAGATGGCTCGGGAGTGCATTGAGAAGGGCTATATCCTCTCTTTTGCCGGCACTGTTACCTTTAAGAACGCTCCTGCCTTGCGTGAAGCGGTAAAGCTTGTCCCTATTGAACAATTGCTGGTCGAGACCGATTCACCCTTTCTGACCCCCACTCCGCATCGTGGATTGATGAATACACCTGCTCAGATTCCAACAATTCTCCGCCTCATCGCTGATGAGCGAGACCAGGATCTTGATGAACTCTGTGATGCAATATCGGCAAATGCAGAGCGCCTCTTTGGGTCATTCGCTTAATGTCAGGCCTACTCGGAGCAGCTGAAATTCGCGAGATTGCGGCGCGAATTGGCGTCAATCCCACGAAGAAGCTTGGTCAGAACTTTGTCGTCGATGCCAATACCTGTCGACGAATCGTTAAGAGTGCTGATGTAGTTGAGAGCGATGTTGCTCTTGAGATCGGTCCTGGGCTTGGTTCGTTAACACTTGCACTCTTAGAGATTGCGAAAGAAGTTGTTGTTGTTGAAATTGATGAACGGTTGGCAGCCGAACTTCCGCAGACAGTAGTGCGCCATGACTTTGATCTGAACCGACTTACTGTTGTTACTCAAGATGCTATGACAGTTGATTCTCTTCCGCTCGCACCAACAGTGCTCGTTGCAAATCTTCCGTACAACATCTCGGTTCCGGTTCTCCTTCGATTTATGGAGAAATTCCCAACTCTTCGTTCTGGAGTTGTTATGGTGCAAAGCGAAGTGGCGGATCGATTAGTCGCAACGCCAGGTAGCAAAAATTATGGTTCACCTTCCGTGAAGGCAACGTGGTGGGCCGATATGTCACCAGCTGGAACTGTCGGTCGATCGATCTTCTGGCCAGTTCCTAATGTTGACTCATCACTTGTTCGTTTCGTCCGCCATGAAGCTGCGGGGAATGAGGAGCTGCGTCTCAAGACCTTTGAGGTAATCGATGCCGCATTCGCCCAACGTCGAAAGATGTTGCGCGGTGCACTCTCCGAACTCTGCGGCGGAAGCGCAGCCGCCTCCGAGATCATTACGGCAGCGGGCGTCGACCCAACAACAAGGGGCGAGGCGCTCTTACTTCCGGATTTCATCAAAATAGCGAGCCAACTTTCACTATAGGCTAGCGAGCATGAGGCAGAGCGGCGTTGTAATCCGAGTACCTGGAAAGGTAAATCTCGGGCTCTCGGTCGGCCCCCTTGATAGCGATGGTTATCACGAGTTAGTGACGGTCTTTCAAGCAATCTCGCTCTATGACGATGTCACTGTGAAATTCGGTGAAGCTGGCGCTGGAATAACGTTGAGCGCATCTGGATCGACCGCAACAGGTGTTCCACTCGATTCCACCAATCTTGCCTACCGCGCTGCAGATCTGATGGTTGCGCGATATCAACTCGACAGCGATATCGATATTCACCTGCAGAAGGAGATTCCAGTCGCCGGTGGAATGGCTGGCGGTAGCGCAGATGCTGCAGGAGTCATCGTCGGTATCGATGCCCTCTTTGAACTCGGACTCTCACGTGATGAGTTGCAGAAGATTGGCGCAGAACTTGGAAGTGACGTTCCCTTTGGCATTGCTGGCGGAACTGCGATTGGTCGCGGACGTGGTGATCAACTCACGCCAGTTCTTGCCCAGGGGAGTTATCAATGGGTCTTAGCCTTATCTAATAGCGGGCTCTCCACGCCATCTGTTTATGGTGAGTGTGACCGGTTGCGTGAAGGTTTAACGATTTCAAAGCCAACAGCAAATGATGCATTACTCCAAGCGCTCCGCGCAGGTGATGCAAAAGAACTCGGCCGTGCGTTAAGCAATGATTTGCAAAGTGCTGCATGCTCTTTGCGCCCAGCACTTCGATTAGTTCTTGATGTTGGGCACGATTATGGTGCACTTGGTTGCATCGTCTCTGGATCTGGACCAACAGTTGCCTTTCTCGTTGAAGATGAAGAGAAGGCACTCGACCTCACCGTCGCACTCAGCGCAAGTGGAGTTGTTGCTGGAGTTGCGCGAGCTAGCGGTCCAACACATGGTGCACGAAGGATCAGCAGTTTCTAGAGATGGGTCTATCCATGAAAACAACACTTGATAGCAGCGGAAGTACGCCATTCGGTGAGAGTTATTTGAAAGCAGAAGCGCTTTCACTGATTTCATTTGCACAAGGTTCGAAACTTGCCACGGGTGGATTTGGATATCTCGATAGCGCCGGGAAGGTAGATCCCGCCAAGCCGCTAGAAGCCTGGATTAACTGCCGAATGACGCAGGTCTTTGGCCTGGCCGAGCTCACCGGGTTGGCCTCGGGTCGTTCCTATGTCGAGCATGGCGTCAATGGTTTGCTCGATCTCTTTGAAGACAAAGTCCATGGCGGCTTCTTCAATGCTGTAGAAAGTTCTGGTAACCCGGCGAATGGCGAGAAGCTCGCCTACGATCACGTCTTTGTCATGCTCGCCGCGGCAACAGCGCTAAAAGTTGGAGTGCCCCGTGCTGAGGAACTCTTTGCGAAGATCGACCGAATCATTGATGAGAAGTTTTGGGACTCCAACTTCCAGATGATGCATAACAACTGGA
>DAINZB010000033.1:0-3576 GCA_036749135.1 Candidatus Nanopelagicaceae bacterium
CAGAACGCGGTTGAGATTCAGATCCATAAGAAGCTTCCCGTCGGAATCGCAACGCCCGCCGGTTGGAAGTTAACATGGCCATCTGCCACCTCACATGAACTTCCCTACGTCTATGTTCCTTGGATGCTCACAGGAACTTATCCAAATCACTTTGCAGCTGAAAATGCCTCTTACACGGCAGGTTCACCAGTTCCCAGTTCAGTGGTCCAAGATCTCACGAAGCAACAACTTGGTGACGACCCATATTTCGCCGCGATTGTCGACGTCCGATATTCCAATAAAGATAAGAAGTGGATAATTTTCACCAGCGTCCCATATCTGCCTGTTACAGATAATGCATACGGATGGGCGACTGTGGTCAATGGCCGCTGGAAAGTGATCGACTTTGGTACTGCACTAGTTGGCTGCGGAAAAGTTCCCGCTGAGGTTCAATCAGAGTTTGGTTTCGGTTGCCCGAATAATTAATCCTAGTTCGCGGCGCGGTTACAGAGGTTGTGTCTGTCTAATAAATGTCTCTTTGCAGCCTTCCATGCAGAAGTAGAGAGTTTCGCCAAGATATTTATAGGTTGACGGTGCATCACTCTTTCGCACCTGCATGCCGCAGATCGGATCTTGTGCAAAATCTGAGATCTCATGTTTCGGAGGATTTTTGTAGAAGTAATAAATTACTCCAGCAACGGCCAACGCGAGGGTGTTGAGAATAGTCGTTGCATTCCAACCAAAATGCTTTCCGCTCATCATCGCAATTTTATGGGAGGGAACCTGGTGGATTAGGCGAAATACCCCTTCTGTCACCAATCCACTGAGACTCATGATCGACCAGAAGGCGAAAAGCATTTTTAAGGCGAGCCTCTTTCCATAATATTTTCGGTAGATCAATACAAGAGGAAGTGAGATGAGGTCGGCAAAGATAAATGCAATCACACCTCCGAATGTGATCCCAGATTTCCATAGAGCTGCCGCAAGAGGGACATTGCCTACCGAGCAGACGAAGGAGATCAGTGCGATGAATGGACCGATAAGAGCATTTTCAATAGCAGACCAGAAGCCATGACCCGTGAGAAAGAGAGTCTTCCAAAATGAGAGCGGAACGATGGTTGTTGCAAGACCTGCAACGACAAAGCCGACGACAAGTTCTACCCGTAACATTGTGAAATCACCGATAGTGAAACCTGCAGAAGCACTCACCTTTGCACGCCAGGGTTGAATGCTGCTGGCCTCTGTCATATCTGCCGCTTTTTCCTCAACTCCAAAGTCAATATCCACTCCAGTTGCGTGGGTCTGAAAATCAGAAATTTTACTCTCTTCCTTGGTCAAGATAAGAGGCAGGAATAACTTCAAGAGGAGAATCATGACCGCTCCCCCAGCAAATTCCGCCAAGGCAAATTGCCATCCGAGCAGTAGCCAGAGAACTATTCCAAGTTCGATAACGAGATTAGTACTCGCAAACATAAAGACCATGGCAGCTGTGAAATCTGCACCCTTTTTATACAGCGAGTGCGCCAATGCGCTAGCCGCATATGAACATGAACTGCTAACCATGCCGAAGAACGAAGCACGTGCCACCGTAGATGAACGGTGGTCCCCCATGATTGCACTCATCTGTTTGCGAGTGACGAGCGCTTGCACAATCCCAGATAGTGCAAAACCAAAAATCAGGGCCCAGAAGGTCTCATAGAACATCCACCAGCCTTCAACGAAACCAGTTGTTAACCGATGCATCGCCCGCTCCTAACCCACGCTATTCATTGCGTAGTCCGAAGACTTCTTGCAGAACCTGCGCACTGAAAGTTCCATCATGATAGTGATGCACAAAATCATGACCCGCTCTTATCGCATCTGGCACAGGGAGCTCATGAAATTCCAAGGTAGGAACTCCTCCTTCCATCACAAGATGTTGCACCTGAATCATCGATCTCTCACGTAGAGCGGCTACTCGACGAACCTCGGCTTCCAGAGTTTCAGGGGTAATGTTGATGTGAGGCGGAGTTGGATGATGCGCATGTTTTTCGTCGATATAGGTCATCACTATTCGACCGGAAGCGATCGCCTCTAAGGCAAAGACACCAAAGAGACCTATGAATTGATCAATCACAAGATCAGATGAGGCGAGAATTTCAGGAATCTGCTCATGCTTCACCGCTCCATTTTCAATCCAATTTTTAAATTCGATGAGACCTTCGCCTGCAAGTTTTTCAAGGACTGGAACGATGAGATCAGAGGATTTCATCCAGGACCTACTTGGAATGTACAAGATTCGTAATTTTTCTCGGTTGAAGATTGGGTAGTTTTCAGCGACCGCTCTGAACTTTTCAAGATCGATGACCGCAGGAAGCCAGTGAGCATCTGGCACTTCTAAAAAGAGATCTGGAGTAGTGATGAAGCAAGGAATCTTCCGGGCCCTTAACTGCGGAATGAGGTTACGATTTATCTCTGAGCTCTTCTGCAGATCACGGGCTTCTTGTCGCAAATGAAGTGACTCAGCGGACTCTTTAGAGATGTCGATGGCTGGGAATTCACTGGTGCCTGTTCTCTCACCCATACTCTCTACTTCATGAAATGGTGAGTATGGATTGCGAATTGCATGGGCTAAGGGGTCTCGGATATCGCTGCCATGAAAGATGACTCCGACCTTCTTCCCCATTCCTTGCATAAGTACGGCATCATCAACGCTGTGTTGGGGGGCAAATCCTTGGCGGCCTTTTCGAAAAGCAAAAATAGGGCGCAAAGATTCAATAAGAACGATCCTCTTTGAGAAGAAGGCCTCTTGCAAAAGTGAGACTCTGGCTTCAACGTCATTCCGTTCCTGAGATGAAACTTCAAAGTCAGCGGTGAACCATTCCTGCGAAGGATTGGCCGAGATTCTCAGGGATTGCGACTTTCGCAGAGCGCCGACTCCTGAAGAAGCATTATTAAATGCTTTTGACCAGGCACTCGCTTGATTTGCCGAATTTACAGGCCCAATTAATACTCCGACATTTTTTCGGGTCGGAATCCAGAGAGAGGTGAGCGCTTGGCACCTCGCTCTGAGAATTAATCTCCATTCAAAGAGTCGTTCAGGTAAAGTCTCTCGAATATAGATCTTGAGCCAGCCCATGTCGTAATTATCTCGACAAAGCTGTACCTATTCATTCACGAGGTGAGTGATCACTGTCTCATGAAGATAGTCTTTCGAGCGCTCATGAAGCTTGCGGATCTGTAATTCAAGGCTAGCAACCGCCTTATCGAATGCAGCAAGGTCATTAAAACCATCGCCCTCGGCACGAAAGAATGGACCCGCGCCATGGGATGTCAGAGTGACGTGATGAGAGCTCTTCCCTCGACTCGGGTTTCCCTCATGTCTGATCTCAACCTTCATCGCCTCAATGAGCACGTTAAATCGCTCAAGGGATTTCAATTTATCTGTCGCGATATCGCTGAAATCTTCGGCAAGTTGGGCATTGCGGGTATGGAGAACGATTTGCATGAGAACTCCTTCACTGAGAAACAGAGGTCCGATGACTTCTCTCCGCCAATCGGATGCTTTCACGGTACTCCTGCCCCACTCTCCCCACAAGAGGGGCGTCTCCTAACACC
>DAINZB010000033.1:3676-7036 GCA_036749135.1 Candidatus Nanopelagicaceae bacterium
AGTTGCCTCCTGGAAAGGTGTAGCAACTGCTGCTGAAGATTCTGCGCTCTTCTTACTCTTTCTGCTTTTGGATATCGGTGCTGTGCTACCTGCAGCTGCATCAGAGCCCATTGGTGACGTATCGACAGGTTTAGCAGATGCAACCTTCCTGGTGCGAGCACCCTTACTCGCGACATAGTGATCAGCATTTACAGCGCCAGAAACCGCGGCAGATCCAGCGCCAGCGAATGCAACTTTCTTAGCAACTATGGAGCGACGTGTACGTGGAGTGGTTGAGCTCTTCTTCTTAGCGGCCATTCCTTTCTTAGCGGCCATTCCTTTCTTAGCGGCCATTCCTTTCTTAGCCACAGATACTTTCTTGCCCGCCACACTCTTGGCGCGTGCTGAACGAACTGTTGTCGCTTTCTTCGCAACAGCAGCTCTCTTGGCGCTCACACTCTTGGCACGTGCCGAACGAACCGATGCCGCTTTCTTTGCAACAGCAGCACGCTTTACTGCAACGGATTTACTCCGTGCGGCATTGACTCGTGACTTGATATCTGCAGTTGAAGCTTGTGAAGATTTCTTCAATGGCGCTGCATGGGCAGAGCTGAGATCGAAGAGTGCAGTCGGCAATGCGAGCGCTCCGATGAGCGCAGTAACAATGAGACCGCGTCGAACGAGGGTGCGGTTATTTGATTTCTGATTCACAGTAAGACCCTTTCTTAGTCATAACGGTGGGTCGGCGGTACGCCGAATGTGCCGATCTTGATGTAGGCAAGAAAAACGAGCGGGAAAAATTTGGGCTCATGGGTATAAAGCGCGCTTGTGGAAAGCCCGGCCCCTTATAACTAGACTCCTACCCCATGAGCACAATGGGATCGGCCGAGCGCAAGTCAGCTCGTAGCGGCGCCCCCGCTCCGCTCATCCAAGTCTTCGAGCCACATAAGGCTCAGACCCCGCCACTGATTCCCTATTTCAAAGAGTTCTGGGAACGTCGCGCCTTTGCACTCGAACTCGCTCGCTTCGCCGATAAGGCTGAATACCTCGAATCAAAACTTGGAAAGGCATGGTTGGTTCTCAACCCGCTCTTTCTCTCACTCGTCTATTTCTTACTCGTCACCGTTCTCCGTGGCGGAGCAAATAAGAACACCGGATTAAGCACACTCGCACATATCTTGATCGGCATCTTTATGTTCTACTTTGCGCAGAACATCATTAGCGATGGCGCACAATCCATCACTGCTGGTGGCCGTTTGATTCTCAATCAAGCTTTCCCACGAGCACTACTTCCATTCTCATCATCGGTTCGCGCCTTCGGACAATTTTGGCCAACTATTCCTACCTACTTTGCGGTCGTCTTGATTGGAAAGATCTTCTATCCAAAGACCCATATTCCGCTCGCCGATTGGAACTACCTGTGGGCGCCGTTGATTATTGCTGCGCTCGCAGTAACAGCCTTCGGCCTCTCGCTCATCTTCGCAGTTATGAATGTCTACTTCCGCGATACCAGCAAGCTCCTCACTTACACCACTCGCATCTGGCTCTATGGCTCACCAGTTCTCTGGAAGCCAGAGATGCTCCATGGCTGGCATCGAATCTTCATCTTTATCAACCCACTGGGACCAACACTTGCTGCGACCTACCATGTCTGGATTGATGGCGTGCGGCCATCAAATGCGGAATTCGTTGGCATGGGTGTCTGGGTCATCCTTGCAATGGCTCTCGGCACGTACTTCTTCACCTCACGCGAGCGAGATTTTGCGGTGCGCATCTAATGACATCTACGCCAGATTCAATGAAGCGCGAAGTTATCCGCCTGGGAACAAGCGTGCCATCTACAACAATGCTCGATGCCAAGGGCTATAACGGAAATATCCTTCTTCCAGATGATCTTGCAATTCGCATTGAAGATCTCTCAATTACTTACAAGATCAACGTCGATACGAAGAAGACGTTAAAGAATGCAGTGATGCGCGCCTCAAAGGGCGAGAAGGTTCGCATGCGCACAGTCGAGGCCGTTAAGCGAGTTTCACTTGATATTCCACATGGTTCAGTAGTCGGAATTGTCGGCGCAAATGGTGCCGGTAAATCAACACTGATGCGCTCTATTGCCGGCATCATGCCTCCCACAACTGGTCGCATCATCGTTAATGGCAAGATCTCGACTTTGCTAGCACTTGGCGTGGGCTTCAATCCCTCACTCTCGGGTCGCGACAACATCATCCTCGGTGGACTTGCTGCAGGACTTACCCGCGATGAGATCGAATCGAAGACTGATGAAATCGCAGCATTTGCTGATCTACCTGATGGCTTTATTGATATGCCAGTGCGCACATATTCATCAGGTATGTATGGTCGAGTCGCCTTTGCAGTATCGGTGAGCATGACCCCAGATATCTTGCTCCTCGATGAAGCGCTCTCTGCTGGCGATGCCGCATTTAAAGAGAAGTCATTCCTTCGCATGCGCGAACTTGTTCAAGAGGCGCGCACCATTGTGATCGTCTCACACGCCCTCGCAACAATCAGCGATCTCTGCGATACCGCGATCTGGATGCACAAGGGCCAAATCCTTGCCCATGGTGAACCAGGAAAAATTGTTGAGGAGTACTTGAAGTTCCTTGAAGTCGGCACTCTTCCTTCCAATCTCGAAGATATGTAAGTGGCTGCGCCAGATATCTCGATCATCTCATCGGGCGCCTCTCTCGCCGATGCTCGGTTACACCGCATCACCAATGCACTCATCCGCTCAGGTCTGAAAGTTGAAATTCTTGCTCCAGGCAATAGTGCGGATGCTCCTCGTGGTGCAACTATTCGAAACGTGAATCAAGGTAAGGGCTTTCAATGGCGCCTCCATCGCGCTTTCTATTCGCCATGGATGGCAGGCGGTCGCGTTATCTATTGCCTCGCACCTGAAGCTCAATTCACCAGTTGGGCGGCGAGCAAAGTTCGCGGGCGGATCTACTGCGCCGATATTTATGAAGATTACGTCACTCTCCTTCGGGATCGGAGTTGGGCAAAGAAGTTCTTGGGTATTCCTGGGTTTATGGGCTCACTTATCGCTAAGAGTGGCACCTTCTTTACTGCTCGAGCTTCGGTAACCACTGTTGCCGACGTACAGGTTCCACCCTTTAAAGCTAAGAATCGCATCGTCCTGCGAAATCTTCCCGATGCATCTCACCTGACTCAAAGTGGATCGCTCTCTAAGACTCCGCGCGCAATTTACATTGGCGATGTCCGAGAATCCCGTGGCCTCCATACGATGTTGCAATCAGCTGTGCTCGCACCGGATTGGCACTTCGATATCGTCGGTCCTATCTCTGATAACGATGCTGCGTGGATTCACCTGTGGTCGATATCAAATGAAGATGCCGCATCACG
>DAINZB010000033.1:7136-11563 GCA_036749135.1 Candidatus Nanopelagicaceae bacterium
GTTACACCGACTAGGTCTAGACTCCTCATATGAGTTCTGCACGTATCGTGGCATCAGCCGAGGTAGATCCCACTGCAACCATTGGTGATGGGTCATCCATCTGGCACTTAGTTCAAATCCGAAATGAAGCGAAGATCGGTGAAAACTGCATCGTCGGTCGCGGTGCCTATATTGGAACCGGTGTGGAGATCGGCGATAACTGCAAGATCCAGAATTATGCGCTCGTCTACGAGCCAGCAAAACTTGGTAATGGCGTCTTCATTGGACCAGCTGCTGTCCTCACCAATGATCAATTTCCTCGAGCAGTAAATCCTGATGGCAGCATCAAGAGCGCCTCGGATTGGGATGCCGTTGGCGTCACGATCGGCGATGGTGCATCTATTGGAGCCCGGGCGGTCTGTATCGCACCGGTCACGATCGGGGCCTGGGCGCTCGTCGCCGCCGGCGCGGTGGTAACGAAGGATGTTCCAGATTATGCACTTGTGGCGGGTGTCCCAGCGAAAAGAATCCGTTGGGTGGGTCGCGCAGGGGTACCTTTGGAGGCTATCGGCGATAATCAGTTCCGTTGCCCGGTAACGGGCCAGCTCTATCGTGAAACCTCGAGCGAGCAGCTCGAACTTCAGGAGTAGTACTCCAGAAAAGGATCCACACACTCATGGGTTTGTTTAAGAAGAGCGCATCATCGCAATCAAGCAGTGGCGGCATCACCATGATCCCGGCGGCAAAGCCAATCATCGGCGATGAAGAGCGCGCTGCAGTCGATCGCGTCCTTCGCTCGGGCATGCTCGCACAAGGCCCTGAGGTAAAAGCTTTCGAAGAAGAGTTCTCGAAGCATGTTGAAGGTCGTCACTGCGTTGCCGTGAACTCCGGAACATCAGCGCTCCACCTGGGATTTATTGCAGCTGGTATTAAGGCGGGCGATGAAGTCATCGTTCCATCATTCTCCTTTGCTGCTACCGCCAACTCGGTTGCGCTCGCTGGGGGAACCCCGGTCTTCGCTGATATCGATCCACAGACATTTAATATGGATCCAGCCCACGTTGAATCGCTCATTACTCCGCGCACTAAAGCGATTATGCCGGTTCACCTATACGGACATATCGCCGCGATGGATCAATTCGAAGCGATCTGCAAGAAGCACAATCTCATTTTGATCGAAGACTCTGCGCAGGCCCACCTGGCAACTCTCAACGGACGACCAACTGGTGCCTGGGGCAGCGTCGCCTCTTTTAGCTTCTACCCAACGAAGAATATGACCGCCGGCGAAGGCGGAATGGTGACTACCGATAGCGCCGATATTGCGCGCATGCTTCGACTACTTCGCAACCAAGGTCAAGAAGTGATCTACCAGAATGAAGTTGTCGGTTTCAATAACCGCATGACTGATATCCATGCAGCAATCGGCCGCGTGCAACTTCGCAAGCTTCCAGGTTGGACCGCCACTCGTCAGAAGAATGCCGAATTCCTCACTGCCAACCTCAAGAACGTTGTCACACCATTCGTAGCTCCAGGCACAACACATGCCTATCACCAGTACACAATTCGCATCGAAGGTGAAGATGCTGCCAAGCGCGATCGCTTTATGGCGCAGATCCGCGAACGCGGTGTTGGTTGCGGCGTCTACTACCCAACACCGATCCACCGTCTTCCATCTTTCAAACTCCAACTCGATCTCCCTGAGACTGAAAAGGTCATCAAGGAGTGCGTATCGCTCCCCGTTCACCCATCACTATCCAACTCTGATCTCGAGAAGATCGTGACCGTCGTTAATGATGTGGCGGCCAAGCTCTAAAGAGCCCACGAGCAAGAGTTCAAAACAAGAAGAGATATTTCGTACAACAATCGACCAAGGAGAAATCGTGACGCAGAAGCTTCGAGCAGGGTTGGTCGGTCTTGGCATGATGGGCCGTCACCATGCACGTGTTCTCAGTTCGCTCGATGGCGTTGAACTCGTCGCAGTCTCCGATCCCATGGGAGATCCACATAACGTCGCTGGTGGCCGCCCCGTTCTCTCTTCCGTTAAAGAATTAATTGCAGCAGGTATTGATTATGCGATGGTTGCAGCTCCAACAGCCTTCCATGAAGATCTCGCCCTTGAATTAGCCGAAGCGGGAGTTCATGCACTGATTGAGAAGCCTCTTGCCGTTGATACACCTGCAGCGCAGCGCATTACCGCAGCATTTAAAGCAAAGAATCTCGTTGGAGCCGTTGGCCATATCGAGCGTTATAACCCCGCCCTTCAACAACTTCGCGCCCGCCTTGATGCTGGCGAACTCGGTAATGTCTATCAAATTGCAACTCGTCGCCAAGGGCCATTCCCGGCTCGTATCGCAGATGTCGGTGTCATTAAAGATCTTGCAACGCACGATATCGATCTCACCGCATGGGTTGCTCGCTCTGCCTATAAATCCGTATCAGCCCGTACTGCATTGAAATCTGGTCGCCCCCATGAGGATATGGTCGCTGCAGTTGGCGAACTCGAAAATGGAATCATCACCAACCACCTCGTGAACTGGTTAACTCCATTTAAAGAGCGCCTCACAATCGTGACTGGTGAGCGTGGAACATTTGTCGCTGATACCCTCACCGCTGATCTCACCTACTACGCCAATGCTTCGGTCAGCACTGAATGGGATTCAGTTGCTGCCTTCCGTGGCGTGAGTGAAGGTGATGTCATTCGCTATGCATTTGCCAAGCCAGAGCCACTCAAGACTGAGCATGAGGCCTTCCGCGATGCCGTCCTTGGAGTTCCAGGTGCAGTAGATCGAATTGTCACCATGGAGCAGGGCCTCGCCACCGTTGCAGTCGCTTCTGCCATGATCGACTCACATAATAAGAACGAAGTGATCACATTTAATCAGAATGGAAAGGCGAACTCCTCGCTATGAAGATTGCAGTAGTTGCCCTTGGCAAGATCGGACTCCCATTAGCCGTTCAATTTGCTAAGAAGGGTCATCACGTTATCGGTTGCGACGTCAATCAAAATACCGTTGATCTCGTTAACGCTGGCACTGAACCATTCCCAGGTGAGGCACACCTCGATCACTATTTAAAAGAGGTTGTAGCGTCAGGCCACCTCACTGCAACAACAGATACCACCGCAGCAGTTGCCCAGAGCGATGCCGTCGTCGTGGTTGTGCCGCTCTTCGTCGATAATGATGGCGTCCCTGATTTTGGCTGGATGGATGATGCAACAGTAAAGATCGCTGCTGGTCTCAAGCCAGGAACGCTCGTCTCCTATGAAACCACTCTTCCCGTTGGTACAACTCGTACTCGTTTCGCACCGGCCCTCGAAAAGGGTTCTGGCCTCGTTGCTGGTAAAGATTTCTCACTTGTCTTCTCACCTGAGCGCGTACTTACAGGCCGCGTCTTCGCTGATCTCCGCAAATATCCAAAGCTTGTTGGCGGAATCGATGAGAAGAGCACTGCGCATGGCATTGAGTTCTACCAGGCCGTTCTTGATTTTGATGATCGCCCTGACCTCACTGAGCCAAATGGCGTCTGGAACCTTCTCACCGCTGAAGCTTCAGAAATGGCAAAGCTCGCCGAAACTACATATCGCGATGTCAATATTGCACTCGCTAACCAATTTGCAATCTTCGCAGAAGGTGCAAATATCGATATCGCCAAGGTGATTGCTGCATCAAATTCACAGCCTTATAGCCATATCCATCAACCAGGTATCGCTGTTGGCGGCCATTGCATTCCTATCTATCCACGCTTCTATCTCTGGAACGATCCAGAGGCGACTGTCGTTCGCGCTGCGCGCGAAGCAAATGCAGCGATGCCGGCTCATGCCGTCTCACTCTTAAAGAGCGCACTCGGATCCCTTCAGGGTAAGAAGGTTGCAGTTCTCGGTATCTCATACCGTGGCGGCGTGAAAGAGTCAGCATTCTCCGGTGTCTTTGGAACAGTCGCTGCGCTCACTGCACAAGGCGCTGAGGTACTCGTGCATGATCCGATGTATACCGATGAAGAGTCAACTCGTTTAGGTTTCACGCCTTATCACCTTGGTGAGAGCGTCGATGGCCTCATTCTTCAAGCAGATCACAAGGAATATAAGCTCTTATCGTCTGCAAACTTCCCTGGTGTCGCAGCAGTTGTCGATGGTCGCCGCACCCTTGATCGCACTCAATTTGCTGGTGTTGATTTCCGAGTTATTGGCGCTCCTGCCAACCAATAATCGCAGAGCGATTATTGCGCCGAGATAATAAACGGCAGATGCTCTCGCTCTGCTGGGCTCACTCCAGCAACACGGTTATAGATCGCTAATAAATTCTCGGCCTGGCGCTCCCATGAACGTTCGTTGAGCACCTCATCGGTATAGGCAGCTTGATACTTTGCCTTCTCTGCTAGAACCGCTCTCACTGCTCGAACAAAGTCATCTGTGTTCAGCGCTTCAAAGACCTCACCATTGCCAAGGCGAC
>DAINZB010000034.1:0-11433 GCA_036749135.1 Candidatus Nanopelagicaceae bacterium
GAGAGGAGCGCTACTACTGAATGTGAATCTCGGTTACGTAGATCCAGAGCCATGGTTCGTAAATCATCGCCCGAGATACCGTCGCCCACTTGGGTAATAATTACCTTGGATGGACCGATTTTCTCTTGACGGCCGAGTAATTGTGTAGCCGAAGCAAGTGCTTGTGCCGATTTAAGTGCGGCCAATTCCTTCTCAATCTCTCTCATCTTTTCAAGAAGATCGGAGATTCGCTCTGGAAGTTCCTCAACTCGAGATCCCTTGATGAGTTCTGTCAGTTGATTGAGCAGAATATGTTCACGGGCGAGGAAGTTGAAAGCATCCGCTCCGACAAGTGCCTCCACTCGTCGAACACCAGCGCCAATCGAAGTCTCGCTCAAAAGCTTCACTAAGCCGAGTTCAGATGAGGAATTTACGTGGGTTCCACCGCAGAGCTCGCGAGCCCACTCTCCAACTGAGACTACGCGGACTTTATCGCCGTACTTCTCACCGAAGAGCGCCATTGCACCGATGGCTTTAGCCTCCGGCTGTGACATCTCCTGTGCAGTAACCGCGAGATTCTCAAGAAGGAGGGTATTTACGCGAGATTCAACATCATTGAGTACTGACGCCGGTACCGAGCCTGTAGATGGAAAATCAAAACGGAATCGACCAGGCGAGTTCTCTGATCCAGCTTGCGTAGCAGTTTCACCAAGTGCTTCACGGAATGCCTTATGGACCATATGGGTTGCCGTGTGTGCCCGTGAAATCGCCATGCGACGATCATTATCAATCTTTGCAAAGGCGCTTTGATCAATCTCAATAGCACCTTCAGAGATTCGACCGCGGTGGATGTAAAGACCAGGAACCGGACTCTGAACATCATCAATCTCGACAGTGGCACCATTTGAAAGCGTAATAACTCCGCCATCCGAGAGTTGACCGCCCGCCTCTGAATAAAAAGGTGTTCGGTCGAGAACGATTTCAACTTCGCTTCCTACGCTCGCCTCTCGAACTTCTTTGCCATCTACGAGAATCGAACGGAGTGAGCTCTCAGTCTCGGATTGGGTATATCCAAGGAATTGAGTAGCACCAACACGGTCAATCACCTTGCGGTATTCACTCAAATCGGTATGTCCAGATTTTTTGGAGCGGGCATCAGCTTTCGCCCGATCTTTCTGTTCTTTCATCAAGCGACGGAATCCAGGTTCGTCGATAGCAAGACCTTGTTCGGAGGCCATCTCTAATGTGAGATCGAATGGGAAGCCGTATGTATCGTGAAGTTTGAAAATGGTATCTCCAGCAAGAGCAGGGCTCTTAGTCTTCTTCACATCTTCAACAGCTAGATCAAAGATCGTAGTGCCGCTCTTGAGTGTCGAGAGGAAGGACTCTTCTTCAGCTTCCGATACTGCCAAAATTCGATTCTGGCCTTCAACCAACTCAGGATATTGAGGACCCATGGCGCCAATCGAGGCCTTGATGAGTTCAGCGAGATTGTGATCCGGTGCTCCGAGGATTCGCATATTGCGAATGGTTCGACGCATCATACGGCGAAGCACGTAGCCTCGGCCTTCATTTCCAGGTAAGACGCCATCACCGATAAGCATCATCGCAGTTCGCGCATGATCTGCAACAACTCGCAGTGCTACATCAGATTTCTGATCAACCCCGTACTTTGCTCCGGAGAGCTCAGTTGCTCTATTGAGAATCTGCATCGTTGTATCGATCTCGTAAATATTTTCAACACCTTGAAGGAGGGCAGCCATGCGCTCCAAGCCAAGGCCGGTATCAATGTTCTTTGCAGGAAGTTCACCGAGAATTGGGTAACTATCCTTGCCGCCGCCTTCGCCGCGAATGTTCTGCATGAAGACGAGGTTCCAGACCTCGAGATAGCGATTCTCATCTGCGATTGGGCCACCTTCAGCGCCATAGGCAGGTCCACGATCGTAATAAATCTCTGAACAAGGGCCACATGGGCCAGGCACTCCCATCGACCAGAAGTTATCTGCCATGTCGCGACGTTGAATGCGATCCAGCGGAACACCGATCTTCTTATGCCAAATATCGGCAGCCTCATCATCATCGAGATAGACCGTTACCCAAAGACGTTCTTCTCGGAAGCCATATCCCCCGTCGGCTATTGGCTTAGTGAGCAGCTCCCATGCCATGGCTATGGCGCCCTCTTTAAAGTAATCACCGAATGAGAAATTTCCACACATCTGGAAGAAGGATGCATGTCGCGTTGTCTTTCCCACTTCATCAATATCGAGAGTACGAACACACTTCTGCACCGATGTTGCTCGCTGGTAAGGAGGTTTTACTTCCCCGAGGAAGAACGGCTTAAACGGAACCATTCCTGCGTTAACAAGAAGGAGATTCGGATCGTCAGCAATCAGGGATGCCGAGGGAACGACTGTATGAGTTAATCCTTGACTATTTCCAGATTCAAAGAAGTTCAGCCAACGCGATCTAATTTCTGCGGAGTTCACGGATTAATCATGATCCTTTGATGAAGAGCGCTTTCGACCTATAAAGGAAGAGGCAGCGCCGGTGAGCAGTTTGAGAATATTGGAGTTCTTATCGACGAGAGTTGAGAGGGCTTGATTGATCTTCTCCGTGGCCTTCTCTGCCGAGGTGGTAATCCGATTGACACTTCGAATCGTCTTCTGAACCTCATCGATGAGGCGCGCTACCCGGAAGACGGCGTAGGCGATCGCCCCTGCGATCAGAAGAAGGGAGATTGATGCGATGATTGCGGCGATTCCACCTGGACCCATATCGCAATCCTACTCGACCCTGCTTAGAAGCGAGGAATCTCCATCCGTGGACGCTCATGGCCCTTATGGGCTTCGAGCGCTGCCTGGTGATACTTCTCAATAGCGTCAATATTCGCATCACTTTGGTATGGCCGGCCATCAACTAATGGACCCTCACTACCCTGCATGACGGCAACGACATCCTCGCCAGAGATTGTCTTGTGGATCTCGAGTGCATGAGCCAATGAGAGAACCTTCGCACGGTTCTCATGAAGAATGCTCTCTGCTCGAGTAAGCAGGGTTCCCAGGTTCTCTTCTATTCGATCCGCGAGAGCCATTCTGAGATCACGAACACCATCATCCTTCGGTTTCCCACCCCCAGGGGCGCCAATCTCATTTCTGCGGTTGGAGGCATGTGAGCTCACAGTCGAACCCATTCCCCAATGCCCTTCCATGAAGCTTGCAATGGTGGTCGCGCTCTCAAGATCTCCAGATACACCTGAGGAATTGTCGCCATCAAAGAAGATTCGCTCTCCTGCCAACGAAGCGAGCGAGACGAGAATATCTGCCTCATACTCACTCTTCCATCGGGTGAATTGATCATCAGGTGGAATCGAAGCAACCATTCCCAGGTAATCCGAACCCTTTTCAATCGTTGCCAAGTCGATCGCCATGTGGTGACGAACGAGATATGCCATAGTGCCATGGCAGGCTTCATGCACCGCAACAGCATGGCGTTCCCGCTCGATATATTCCACATCTTCAGCAGGGCCAAGGTCCTTAAGCTGCTTTGCTTTGATGACATCTGCCCAGGTGATCGCCGCTCCACCATTGCGTATCGACATGATGAGCGCTTCATTAATTGTGTCTTTGATGATCGCACCGGTTGAATATGGTGTGATGGTGGCAAGTTTATCGATCTCTTCATCGGTTAAGACGTGTGAGACCTTATCGAGATAACCCTTATAAGTGCGGACACGACCGGCTTTACTTGGATAGCCCACGCGATAGATACGATCGATACGACCGGGACGCAATAGCGCCTCATCCAGAGCCTCTGGCAGGTTCGTTGCCATGACAACCAAGATCCGATACTTAGGAGGGTTCTTGGGTCTCATTCCCAAAGTTCTACGGAGAACTCTGTTAAAGAACCCGCGTGGCTTTTTAAGTCCAGACATCTCAGTTAAAAGCGCTTGTAACGTACCCATGCCACCGCCGCCACCGCCGCCCATCGCAGTTCCAGCAACGAATCGCTCCTTGAGAATCATCTGGGCAGAAGGATTAGAGAGGTAATTTCCACCATGACATGAACTTCCAAAGACTGAACTTTCTTCTGTCCGGTTGGTGCTTGTCGATATTCCTCTATTGCCAAGTGAATCGGCTTCATCGAAGAAGACCACCACTCCGCCATATCGCAATGAGAGTTTGCGCAACTTACGGAACAGTGATTTCACCTTCAGGACACCAACGCCGAAGAACATATTGTTGAAGGCCCCTGGATCAACAAAGATAAATGGCTTCCCAGTCTCTCCCGCGATCGCCTCAGCCATCAAAGTTTTTCCGGTACCTGGTGGGCCCCAAAGAAGAATTCCCCCAGGAACGTATCCGCCAATTTTCTCAATCTCCTCTGGCGATTCAAGGAACATGAGGTTCTCACGAATTCGATTGAGCACGTGATCCTGACCCCAGACGTCAGAGAAGCGGGTTCGGATATCGTCAGGGAAATAGGTATCGATGCCGCCACGACTTAAGAACCAGAACATTGCGAAGAATTGAATAACGATAAAGAGAACAGCAAATGCCAGCTGTCCGAGCAGAGGCAGAGCCTTCCAAAGCGCTTGTGGAGCTAAGAAGAGCGCCTTGACTGGAGTCTCCTTGTAGATCGCACCAAGGACAACGGCGAGCAGGGCGACGCCAAGGAGTCCCTTTGTTGCACGCGAAAGACGATATCGATTCCAATCACTGATGCGGTGAGTCGTTCGATCAACAAAGGCGAAATATCTCTGCCAACCTGAGTGATATCCGGATGCTCGCTCCGCCAAGAAGAAGTGAATCTGACGAACTATTTCTACGCCGGCTAATGAGATTAACCACCAGCGTTGATTGGATTCGATGACCGCAGCATCGTGAAATGAGAGCAACGGATCATTAGCTAGCGCTGCCCACAGAAGAATCAGAAAGACCAAGCCAAAGAGTAAGAGGAACTTGACGCGATCAAAGAAGGTCAGGCGGATTCGAGTCTTTCGATCGGAATCTCGTTCGCGACTCTTGAACTCACTCATTTTTTACCCCTGACGGTGAAGGATGTGACGATCTTTTCTAGAACTTTTCGGTTCGAATCAAAACAGCTTTTCGAGCACCGAACAATCATGATGTAAAGGGTCGATCGATCATTAGCCATGAGCGCAGATTGATCGATAGTCTGTTCGATTCCACCCGATCCCTTAAAGGTGTATTGCGTATGCACTCCTCTTCCACCCTTTTGAACGATTTCGGAGTCATCACTAATAGATAGCGGTGGTGCCGATGCATCACTTCCTGAAGCCCACGTCGTTAATGGCACGACGAGATCTCGCAGGGTGTTATACGAAACGGCATTCATCTCATCAGAACTCATCGAACGAACTCGAACATAGACAACTGGCTTCTCCGGTGCCTTCAGGCTTAACACTTTCTCAGCTTTAAAATTCTTCTCAACCGAATAGCCAATTTGCCAATGCACTAGAGCTAATCGGTCGGCAGCACCAGCAGCCTGAGATTTTGACTCTACGGCATTGATGGAATCTTGACTGATCTCATGCCAATCATGTGGAACAGTGAAGTAGACACCATCAGCCTTATCGGCTGCATAGAGTTTTGAAGGCGTTCCGCATGAGGCAAGCAGAAGAAGCGGGGCGAGTAAACCGATGAGGACCGCGCTCTTCTTAGCCGCTGAACGCTTCATGTGGCCGATTCTGCCGTAGATTACCCTTCCTGTCGCTAGGAAGAGTTACTTCTCTGGGACGAAATCTACGCCGGCTTCTTTTCGCTGTGGCGCAGTGATTGGAGTTGGAGCACCCGTTAATGGATCTCCGCCACTCGCCGTCTTTGGGAAGGCGATGACTTCGCGAATAGATTCAGCTCCGGCAAGGAGTGCGCAGAGTCGATCCATACCTAATGCGATTCCTCCATGTGGAGGCGGTCCGTAATTAAAGGCCTCTAGGAGGAATCCAAATTTGCTCTCTGCTTCAGCAGGAGTCAGGCCAATTGTGTTGAATACCCGTTGCTGGACCTTGCGATCGTGGATACGGATAGAGCCGCCGCCAATTTCATTGCCGTTGAGCACGATGTCATAGGCGTACGCGAGAGCACTTCCCGGATCGGAATCAAATGAGGCTTCGAACTCTGGCTTAGGACCTGTGAAGGGATGGTGGACTGCTGTCCAACCACTTGCAGGATTCTCTGGATCGTTCATCTCAAACATAGGCGCATCAACAACCCACAGGAACTTCCACTCACCCGATGCAATCAACCCACAACGATGACCGAGCTCCAAGCGAACTGCACCTAGTAGATTCTGTGATGAGACCCTATTTCCCGCTGCAAAGAAGATTGCATCTCCTAGCTTTGCACCGGCCGCTGCGACAATCCCTGCGCTCTCTTTTTCAGTGAGATTCTTCGCAACTGGACCGCCTAAGGTTCCATCTTCCTGCACGAGTATGTACGCAAGACCCTTGGCTCCCCTGGCCTTTGCCCAATCCTGCCAGGCATCCAATTCACGACGAGGAGAAGATGCCCCTCCTGGCATGACAACTGATCCAACATAATCAGCTTGGAATACTCGGAAGGTTGTTTCGCTAAAGAAATCAGTGAGATCAGTAAGTTCATAACCGAAACGTAGGTCAGGCTTATCGGAACCATAACGACGCATGCATTCGGCGTAGGTTAAACGTGGAATCGGCATTGGAATCTCGTAATCCAGCACCTTCTTGAAGACTGTCGTAAGAACCTTCTCTGCAACTTTCAAAACATCTTCTTGATCGACAAAGGACATTTCGATATCAAGTTGAGTGAACTCCGGCTGACGATCAGCGCGGAAATCTTCGTCACGAAAGCATCGGGCGATCTGGTAGTAGCGCTCCATGCCCGCAACCATGAGTAATTGCTTAAAGAGTTGTGGCGATTGTGGAAGGGCGTACCACGAGCCTGGTTGCAGCCGGACAGGAACGAGAAAATCTCTTGCGCCTTCCGGAGTCGAACGTGTGAGATACGGAGTCTCGATCTCGAGAAAGTCCAGATCATCCATGACGGTACGAATTGCAGATGTAACCTTTGAGCGAAGGCGAAGGTTTCGGGATGGCTCTTCACGTCGGAGATCAAGGTATCGATACTTCAAACGAATCTCTTCTGAGATATTTGAGGTATCGCCGCTATCTACTGGGAACGGAAGCGGAGCAGCCTCGCTCAAGACAACGAGCTTTGAACAATCAATCTCAATCTCACCAGTCGGAATATTGGTGTTCTCATTCCCTGCAGGACGTTCTTTAACCGTACCTGTTATCAAGACGCACCACTCTGCTCGGAGTGCACCGGCAATCTCATCCTTAATAACAACTTGGACACTGCCCGATGCATCGCGAAGATCGATAAATGCGACACCACCATGATCACGACGGCGCGCTACCCAACCGGCGAGGGTGACCTCTTTGCCTGCGTCAGCCTTGCGTAACGAACCGGCATCGTGGTTTCTTAACATTTAACGCTCTCCTAGTGTGCCTATTGTCTGGCCAAAATATTCCTGAAGATTCTCTTCCAAAGCGCTCATCTTAACGGAAAGGCTCTCGCCTGTTTTCATATCTTTGAGCGCGGCAGTATCCGAAGCGATCTCATCATCACCAATGACGAGACTGAAGCGAGCTCCACTCTTATCCGCCGCCTTCATACCACCCTTCAGCGAACGATCACCATAAGCGATATCAACTCGAAGGCCGGATGTGCGCAACCTTTCGGCTAATCTCAATGCAGTCGACTTTGCCAACGGTGAGAGTGGAACGAGGAAGAGATCTAAGACGAAGCGATCCGGAAGTTCAATACCTTCAGCTTCACAAGCAAGTACACATCGATCGACGCCAATACCAAAGCCGATCCCCGAGAGTGCAGATCCACCTAATTGCTCCATCAAACCGTCATAGCGACCTCCGCCACCGATGCCCGATTGAGCTCCCAGTCCGTGGTGAACAAATTCAAAGGCGGTGCCAGTGTAATAATCGAGACCACGAACCATCCGCTTATTGACTACGAATGGGATATTTAAATCGTTGAGTAGCTCTTGCACACGAGCAAAATGAGCTGCACTCTCCGGAGTTAAATATTCCATCAAGATCGGGGCGTTACTCGTTGCCTCTTTGATCTGATCGCGCTTGTCATCAAAGAGGCGAAGTGGATTGATCTCAGCACGACGCGCTGTCTCTTCGTCAAGATCGAGAGTGGCGATGAATGCGCGAAGCTCCTTGGTGTAGCGCTCGCGACTCTCTTTATCGCCGAGAGAGGTGATCTCGAGTGTGTAATTCTTCAGACCCAATTTCTGAAACGCGCGTTGCGCAACAGCAATTACTTCGACATCTATCTCCGGATCGTCAAGACCGATCGCTTCAATTCCCACTTGGTAGAACTGACGGTAGCGACCTGCTTGTGGTCGTTCTGCTCGGAAGAACGCACCTGAGTACCAAACTTTGACGGGAAGCTGACCGCGATCCAAATTATGTTCAATAACTGAACGCATAACCCCGGCAGTACCTTCCGGGCGAAGGGTTATCGAACGGCCACCACGATCTTCAAAGGTATACATCTCCTTCGAAACCACATCCGTTGACTCTCCGACGCCACGTTTGAAGAGGTCGGTATCCTCAAAGACTGGAAGTTCAATGAGTTGGTAACCGGCAGCCTTCGCCGAGCCAATCAGCGAATCGCGGACAAATTCAAAGATATTTGAACGATCTGGGAAATATTCGCTCACGCCTTTGGGCGCTTGAATCTGGGTGAATTTAGCCACGATCTCCACCCCGTTTCATAGTTTCTAAATATTCAGGACGCAGATATGGGCTCTGCTTTCGTTCACGGCCAATTGTAGTAACTGCGCCATGGCCAGGGAGGACATTAAGCGCATCATCAAGAGTGAGAACCTTTGTGAGGAGGGTCTGAGCCATCGTCGATGAAGATCCGGTCGGCATATCCGTGCGGCCAATCCCATCATGGAAGAGGACATCACCTGAAATCAGGTATTCATCATTAACAACAAACATCGCAGATCCCGCAGTGTGCCCTGGAGCATGGATCGTCTCAATATCGAAGCCAGCGAGTGAAAATCTCTCTCCCCCAAGGAACTCTCTAACATCGGTCGGCTCGTGAAACTCCTTCACACCCAGTTGATCCATAATCGACTGGGTAGCTCCGCCGGCGGCGAGGGCTAAGAATGGATTGGCCAGTAACTTTCTATCAGAGCGTTGAATGTAGGTCGGAACTCCGTACTGCTCAGAGAATGGGAGAACCGAGAATGTGTGATCGAGGTGGCCATGGGTCACAAGAGTTGCGATTGGCTTGAGATTGTGGCGGCGCAGAATCTCGGAGAGAGCCGGGACAATCGAAGGGGCCGTGATGCCTGGGTCGACGATGAAACACTCGGAGTTCTTGGATGGAGCGATCACCCAGCAATTGGTGGCGAATGCCTGTGCTGGCAAGACCTCAAGAATCACCCTATAACCCCATTTCCAAGACGGTCTCTCTGCGTGCGGGCGATAGCTGCCTCACTTTCGCCAGGAGAAGAATTAAGGGTACCTTTAACCCCTCATCTAACCGCACCCGTTAACGGAAGTTTTGGCCTTGTGCCTTGACTCACGCGCAATCAAAAGGAGCCATCATGGATACACCGACAACACCTGCATCAGCCCTCATCGGAGACCCGGCTCAATTTGGTCGCGTTGCCGAAGATGGCACGGTCTACGTTCGCACCCCTCAGGGAGAACGTGCGGTTGGTTCCTATCCAGGTAAGAGCCCTGAAGAAGCGCTCGCCTACTTTGTTCGCAAATTCGAAGCTCTTGCCTCTGAAGTTGCCCTCTTGGCCGCACGTATCAAGAGTGGGGCGATGGTGCCAGATGATGCGCTCGCTGCCGTCTCCAAATTGCGTGAGCAGGTAGCAAATCTCAATGGCGTTGGAGATCTAGCCACATTAGCTCAATCTGTTGAACAGATTCCACAACTCATTGAAGGCCATAAGGCTGCATATGAAGCAAAGAAGGCGGCGGAAGAGGCAGTGAAGCAGGCAAAGCGTGCCCAAGCCGCTGAACAAAAAGAGAAATTGGTTGCAGAAGCCGAATCACTCGCTCTCTCTGAAAATTGGAAAGCTACCTCTGAGCGCTTGAAGGTACTCCTCGATGAGTGGAAAGCTGCACCTCGCCTCGATAAGAAGAGCGACGCTGACCTCTGGAAGCGATTCTCTTCTTCACGAAATAAATTTGATAAGCGTCGTCGAACTCACTTCGCACAACTAGAAGCTGATAGCGCTGTAGTAGTTGCTCGCAAACAGGCCATTATTGACGAGGCAGTCAAACTCGCTTCCTCCAAGGAGTGGTTGCCAACTGCAAATCGTTTCAAGGCACTGATGACAGAGTGGAAAGCCGCAGGTCGTGGCAAGCGAAATGTAGATGTCAAGATGTGGGAAAAATTCAAAGCTGCTCAGGATGAATTTTTTGCTGCCAAGAATGCGGATCTCGAGAAGCGCCAAGGCACTATGTCTGAGAACCTCAAGAAGCGAGAAGAGCTCATCATTGCGATCGAAGCACTCTCCCCTGTTACGGATCTAGCTTTGGCTCGTAAAAACTTCCGTGAATTGTCAGAGAAATGGTTCAAGATCGGCATGACAGAGCGAAGCAAGCGCGCCGCTCTTGATGCCAGATTCGAAAAGATCGAATCTGAAATTGCGGAATTGCAGGCCTCCCATGAACGTCGTACGGACCCAACCGCCATCGCTCACGCAAATAGCGTTGTCAATGGGCTTCAAGAGGCGATTGCTAATTATGAGAAGCAGGCAGAAAAGGCAGAAGCGGCAGGAAATGCCGCGAAGGCGATGGTCGCTCGCGAGGCGGCAGCAGCTCGTAAGGTCTGGCTTCAAGAAGCGCAAAAGGGATTATCTGAGTTCGGAAAGAATTAATTGTTCGTTACACGATAAACATCGTAAACGCCTTCAACACTTCTTACTGAACTAAGCACCGCATCAAGATGCGATGCATCCGCCATCTCAAAGGTAAAACGTGAGATGGCTACGCGATCCTTACTGGTGCTTACCGCTGCGTTCAAAATATTCACATGAACATCTGAGAGCGCTCGAGTGACATCTGATAGAAGCCGCGCTCGATCTAGCGCTTCTACTTGAATGTTGACAAGGAAGAGCGTCTTCGCCCCTGCATTCCACTTAACCCCCACCAGGCGATCGCCCTGATGTTCCCGTAGGTCAGAGATATTGATGCAATCCGATCTGTGAACCGATACTCCACTTCCTCGAGTCACAAATCCGGTGATCTCATCACCTGGGACCGGCGTACAGCATCGAGCCAATTTAACAAGGAGATCATCCACCCCTTCAACATCCACTCCATTAGTACTGCGCTTAGTCGCCGTTGAATGGGCGATAAAGATTTCATCACTTCGATCCTGTGCAAACTCTTGG
>DAINZB010000035.1:0-11403 GCA_036749135.1 Candidatus Nanopelagicaceae bacterium
CGCAGCGCAGATGACCGTCCAACTCGTACTGACCGCAACCGTGATCGTAACGATCGCAGTGGCCGTAACAACCGTCGTGATCGCAATGATCGTAATGACCGCGGTGGTCGCGATCGCTATGACCGCGAACCACGTGACTTCACACGTCGTCGCGGAACCATCATTACTGAAGCAGAATTCCTTGCTCGTCGTGAATCAGTTGATCGCGAGATGCTTGTTCGCCAAGTTGGAGATCGCACACAGATCGCCGTTCTTGAAGACAAGATCATGGTCGAGCACTATGTAAACCGTAACTCCAATATTTCCTATGTCGGAAACGTCTATCTTGGCCGCGTCCAGAACGTACTTCCATCAATGGAGGCCGCATTCGTCGATATCGGTAAGGGCAGAAACGCAGTCCTTTATGCCGGTGAAGTGAACTGGGATGCAGCTGGATTAAGCGAGAGCGCACCACGCAAAATTGAACACGTACTCAAGACTGGACAATCTGTTCTTGTTCAGGTGACTAAGGATCCAATCGGTCAAAAGGGTGCACGCCTCACAAGCCAGATCAGCTTGCCAGGTCGATATCTTGTCTATGTTCCTGGTGGCGGAATGAGCGGTATTAGCCGACGTCTTCCTGATCAAGAGCGCAGTCGCTTGAAGTCGATCTTAAAGAATTTAATCCCTGAAGAAGCTGGTGTGATTGTTCGTACCGCATCTGAAGGTGCAAGTGAAGAAGAGCTCGAGCGCGATGTCATTCGCCTCAAAGCGCAATGGGAAGATATTCAAGAGAAGGCTGAGAATCCTTCAACCTCTTCACCATCACTTCTTTATAGCGAACCAGATCTCACGGTTCGCGTTATCCGCGATATCTTCAATGAAGATTTCCGTCGCCTTGTTGTTCAGGGCAACGAAGCATGGGATGACATCAACAATTACCTTGGGCATATTGCACCAGAGCTCACTACCAAGATCGAAAAGTGGACTGGTACACGCGATATGTTCGTCGAGCATCGCATTGAAGAGCAACTCGCTAAGGCATTCGATCGCAAGGTCTACCTTCCTTCTGGAGGTTCGCTCGTTATCGATCGCACCGAAGCGATGATCGTTATTGACGTGAACACCGGTAAGTTCATCGGTAAGGGTGGAAATCTCGAAGAGACAGTCACCAAAAACAACCTTGAAGCGGCAGAAGAGATTGCTCGCCAATTGCGTCTGCGCGATATGGGCGGAATTATTGTTATCGACTTCATCGATATGGCACTCGAATCGAACCGCGATCAGGTATTGCGTCGATTGGTTGAATGCCTCGGCCGCGATCGCACCAAGCATCAGGTTGCCGAAGTAACCTCACTTGGACTTGTTCAGATGACTCGTAAGCGCGTTGGTCAGGGCCTCATTGAAGCCTTCTCAACGACGTGTGAATCATGTGGCGGTCGTGGAATTCATATCCATTCAGAGCCAGTGAAGAAGACTGCGCTCGATAAGGATATGGACCAGCGCTATGTCCCTCAGAGTTACGATGATGAAGAGCCAACAAGCTCTGAATCTGAGAGTGAAGCCCCAGCTCCCAAGGTTGAGGTAGTCGTGGAGGAGAGCCCGGCTAAGCCAGGCGCTCGGAAGCGTCGTCGTGCGGTCAGCACCGGAATTATTACCCCCGAATAGGCGGAAATAGGACCAGTTTGACCTTGAGGGGCGGAAATCCGTACCCTTACCCTCTGCCCGAGTGAAGCTCGGTGCTTATCCATAGGCCTCACCTGAGGTCGCTCGTTTGAACTGTAGGAAGGTGTCACTGTGTACGCGATTGTTAAAGCAGGCGGCCGTCAAGAGAAGGTTGCCGTCGGCGACACCATTACTGTCGATCGTATCGATGCAAAAGTTGGCGCATCTGTATCTTTCCCAGCTCTTCTTCTCGTTGAAGGCGCAACCATCACAACTGATGCGAAGGCACTTGCCGGCGTAAAGGTTGCAGGCGAGATCCTCGAAGAGACCAAGGGTCCAAAGATCGACATCCTTCGCTACAAGAACAAGACTGGCTATCGCCGTCGTCAAGGTTTCCGTTCCCAACTTACGCGTGTGAAGATCACCGCGATCAGCAAGTAGTAAGAGAGTAGGTGCGATATGGCAAGTAAAAAGGGTGTCTCGTCCACACGAAATGGTCGCGACTCAAATGCGCAGTACCTCGGAATTAAGCGTTTTGGTGGTCAGGTTGTAAAGGCAGGCGAGATCCTCGTCCGTCAGCGCGGCACTGTCTTCCACCCAGGTGCACAGGTTGGTATCGGCAAGGATGACACCTTGTTCGCACTATCAGCTGGTGTTGTTGAGTTCGGTCGCGCACGCGGTCGTAAGGTCGTCAACATCGTTGCAGCTCCGGTCGCCTAAAGAGCGGATTTTTATTTAGCGGGTCCGCGCTCTGCGGGCCCGCTTTTTTATTGTAAGAAGAGTTGAGAAGGGAGAGGTAAGGCAATGGCTTCATTTGTTGATCGCGTAACGCTCAATGCCTCTGCCGGCAATGGTGGCGATGGTTGCGTCTCTATCCATCGCGAAAAATTTAAGCCACTGGGCGGACCAGATGGCGGCAATGGCGGACGTGGTGGCGACATCATTCTCGTCGTCGATACCGATGTCACAACGCTCTTAGATTTCCACCACTCACCACATCGCAAAGCAACTGGCGGTCGCCCAGGCTATGGCGATTACTGCAACGGTGGCGAAGGAAATGACATGATCCTCAAGGTTCCTAATGGAACTGTTGTGAAGGATCTTGCTGGTAACACTCTCGCAGATTTAGTTGGACAGGGCACTCGCTTTATCGCAGCTCAAGGCGGTAAGGGTGGCCTCGGAAATGCTGCACTCTCATCTTCAAAGCGTCGCGCACCAGGTTTTGCACTGAAGGGTGAGCCAGGCGAAGAGCGCACACTTATTCTTGAACTTAAATCTGTTGCTGATATTGGCCTCATTGGCTTCCCAAGCGCAGGAAAATCTTCTGTGATTGCATCGATCTCTGCAGCGCGTCCAAAGATTGCTGATTATCCATTCACAACGTTGGTTCCAAACCTTGGTGTTGTTCAAGCTGGCGATACGCGCTTCACTGTTGCTGACGTTCCTGGCCTTATTCCAGGTGCATCGCAGGGTAAAGGTCTTGGCCTTGAGTTCTTGCGCCATGTAGAACGCTGCGCAGCTCTTGTTCAAGTGCTCGACTGTGGAACTCTCGAAACTGATCGCGATCCAGTAAAAGATTTCGACATCATTGAAGCCGAGCTCGCTGAGTATGGAAACGGCCTCTCCGAACGCCCACGTATCATTGCTCTGAACAAGGTCGACCTGCCAGATGGCAAGGCGATGGCCGATATGGTCCAGCCACTTCTTGAAGCTCGCGGCTATGAGGTCTATCAAATTTCCGCAGCGGCTCACATTGGATTGACTGAATTAAATTACGCAATGGCGCGCATCATTCAAGATGCTCGTAAGAACGCAGCGAAGGAAGAGAAGACTCGTATCGTTCTCCGTCCTGTTGCTGTTAATGATGCCGGCTTCAAAGTTGTTGCGAATGAGGATGGTTCCTTTAGCGTCCTCGGTGAGAAGCCACTTCGCTTTGTTCGCCAAACTGATTTCCATAATCCAGAGGCAGTTGGTTATCTTGCAGATCGCCTCGCTGCGCTCGGTGTTGAGAAAGAACTCTTCAAAAAGGGTGCAAAGGCGAAGGATGAAGTCCGCATTGGCTATGGCGATGATGCTGTGATCTTTGATTGGGAGCCATCCATCGAAGCTGGCGCAGAACTTCTCGCTGGTGCACGCGGAACAGATCGTCGCTTGGAATCACCATGGGCTGGTCGTTATGTCGAAGATGCACTCGATCAACTCAATGATGATGAGATTTCTATGCAATGGGAGTACAACATTGCAAACCCTAAGACTCCGGTGATTGAGACCGAATAATGAACAGATCTGATGTAAAGAGCGCTAAGCGCATCGTCATCAAGGTGGGTTCATCTACTCTTACGGGTAACGCTGGGTCAGGTCTTAACTCAGCTGCTGTAGATGCACTTGTCGATACCATCGCCGCCCTCCGCGCCGATGGAAAAGAAGTCGTTCTCGTCTCATCTGGTGCAATCGCCGCTGGCCTCGCGCCATTAGGGCTCACTGCTCGTCCAAAGGATCTCGCAACCGCACAGGCTGCAGCATCTGTCGGCCAAGGCCGATTGATCGCTGACTACAACCGATCCTTCTCTCGCCATTCACTCGTATCGTCACAAGTACTTTTAACGATCGATGATGTTGTGCGCCGCTCGCATTATCAAAATGCCCAGCGCACCTTGCTCAAGTTGCTACAGCTCGATGTCACTCCAATTATCAACGAGAATGATTCAGTCGGAGTTCAAGAGATTCGCTTTGGCGATAATGATCGCTTAGCAGCCCTTGTCGCTCACCTGGTAAACGCTGATCTGCTCGTCCTTGTTACTGATGTAGATGGCCTCTATGACGCGCCACCATCAAGTGCCAATGCAAAGCGGATCTCAGAAGTAAAAGATGTCACTGTGATGCGCGATATTGAGATCGGGGGAGTTGGTTCATCCGGTGTTGGATCTGGCGGTATGGTCACCAAGATTGAAGCGGCTCGAATTGCAACGGGTGCTGGCGTTGCCATGCTACTTACGACACTCGAACAACTAACTGGTGCAATTGCGGGAGAAGATTACGGAACGATTTTCCATGCTATTCACGATAAGCGTCCATCTCGCTTACTCTGGCTTGCTCATGCCGCAACACCACATGGCAAGTTAATTCTCGACCAAGGCGCAACGATCGCTATCAAAGAGCGCGGAGTCTCACTCTTAGCCGCTGGTGTAACAGCGGTTGAAGGCGAATTCCTGGCAGGCGATACCGTGGAACTGATCTCCGATCATGGCCAGGTCATTGCTCGTGGACTCGTCGCCTTTGATTCGACCGAAATTCCACGGATGCTCGGTCGATCCACCAAGGAACTCGCCGCCGAACTTGGACCAGAGTACGAGCGTGAACTCGTCCACCGTGACGACTTGGTCTTGATCTAACTCCTATTTATTAGAGAGTTGATACATCACTCGTACTTCAGCAACATCGGGATCAGCATTTGTTGGGTTATCGCTGAGCTTTACAACAACTGACTTTGTCGCTGGGTTCATCAAGACAAACTGCCCGTGAAGGCCATGCATCAGGTTGATTCCTGGGTATGGATGCCACATAAATGCGCCATAACCCCAACCATTATCGAGCTTCACAACTGGTGTGCTCAAGCGCTTGATCCACTCAGCAGAGAGGATGTGATTCGCTGCCGTACTTCCATTGTTGAGAAGCATGAGCCCGACTTTTGCGTAATCGCGAGCACTCGCGTTGAAACAACAAAAGGTCTTTTCAACTCCACCGATATGGTCAACGTTCCACGTAGCAGAAGTAGCTGCCCCAACTGGCTGCCAGACATTCTTGCTGAAGTAATCCGCGACTCTCATTCCAGTAATGCGATGGATGATCATGCCAAGGAGTTGAGTATCAACGCTTCGATATTCAGCCTTGCTATCGGGAGTAAATGCCATTTTACGATTATGTTTGATAAACCAGTTCATATCTGTTGTGGCATACATCTGCGCGATCGCAACGCCCCAACCCTGGGGCCCGGATGGATAATTATCAGAGACCCCGACGCCGCTCTCCATATCAAGGAGCGATTGCACGGTCACCTGATCGAAAGAGGTTCCAGTCTTATATTCAGGGAAGTAATCGATGAATCTATCGCTCTCCTTTAACTTACCTTGGGCGATGAGTTGGCCAGCGATAATAGATGTCAACGTCTTCGCAACCGAGTACGAAGGAAGCTGCGTAGTTGGCGTGATTCCATTCTTTGCGTTGTAGTACTCGTATGTGAGAACACCATTACGGATAACAAGAAAAGCATTGGTGTTTGATGTATCCAAGAACTGTTGCCAGGTGATTGTCTTGCCCAGCCACTCAACTGTTGCAGGCATCGCTTCATGTGATGTCGGTAGCACGATTGGCTTCTCGGCTGGTGCAACCACATGCCATGGAAGGAGGGTTGGAGTCTTCGATGCTGGCGCCAATCCAAGTTTGATCGCCGCGATTGGGTTTGGATAGTGGATTACTTTGAAGAGCCCGGTGAGACCGAGTGCAAAGATGACCAAGCCAATAAGGGTGTTTCGCAGGATCTTCCATAAAAGGCGCATGAGGAGATGGTAATTGCCAGTAACCTTAGATTGTGGATGCAGCCCAGATTATTTCCGAAGCAGCGAAGCGCGCGCGCTTGGCGAACCGAACCCTGGTCGCGGCTAGCAATGATCAGCGCAGCGCTGCCCTTTATAAAATTTCTGGTGAGCTGACCCGTCAGGCCGATCGCATTCTCGCTGCCAATGCTGAAGATATGAAGCGCGCAGATGAGAGCGGAATGGCTCAGTCGATGAAGGATCGCCTCCTTCTCACCGTAAAGCGAATCGAAGGAATGGCTGATGGCGCGCGTCAGGTAGCCGACCTGCCAGATCCACTTGGTCGCACGATCAATGCTCGGACACTTCCAAATGGATTGAAACTAACTCAGCGAAGCGTTCCTTTTGGTGTTGTAGGAATGGTCTATGAAGCACGTCCTAATGTGACAGTCGATGCTGCTGCAATCTTATTAAAGTCTGGAAACTCAGCTCTCTTACGTGGATCATCTTCTGCAACAGCGAGCAACAAGGTACTTGTTGAGATCATGCGAGAAGTTCTTGCAACGACATCGATTTCTCCAGATGTTATTCAGAATATTCCTGACGAAGATCGCGCCACCGTGACTGCGCTCCTACATGCTCGCGGCGAAGTTGATCTCGTTATCCCACGTGGAAGCGCATCGCTCATTCGAATGGTTGTCGATGAGGCGACTGTGCCAACAATTGAAACTGGCGCTGGTGTCTGCCATGTCTATGTTGATGATGCCGCTGACTTCAATAAAGCCTTGCCAATTCTCATTAACTCTAAGACCGATCGTCCTAGTGTTTGTAATGCGGCGGAGACTCTCCTTGTCCATGAGCACGTTGCCGAGAAATTCCTCCCAACTGCTCTTGAAGCGCTTGCCTCTCACGGCGTGATTCTCCATGTGGATGCGAAGACCGATGCGATCGCTAAGGCTCACGGAATTAAGGTCGAACTCGCTTCGGAAGAGAACTGGAGCACCGAGTACAACGCGCTCGAGATGAATGTTGCCGTTGTGAAAGATGTCGTTGGCGCTGCCGACCATATTGAAAAATATGGCACTCACCACACTGAGGCGATCGTCACCGAGAATGAAGATCACGCCAATCAGTTCATCGCACTCTCAGATAGCGCCGCCGTTATGGTGAATGCATCGACTCGTTTCACCGATGGCGAGCAGATGGGCTTTGGGGCCGAGATCGGCATTTCAAATCAGAAGCTCCACGCACGTGGACCAATGGGACTTGAGCAGATGACCACCACAACCTGGATTGTTCGGGGCGAGGGCCAGATCCGATAAGGTTAAGAAATGGCCGCTATCTCCCGAGATGAAGTAGCGCATCTTGCGCGACTAGCTCGCATCGAAATGACAGATGCTGAACTAGACCACCTTGCCTCTGAAATGGACCTGATCCTCGAATCAGTCTCTCGTGTTCAGGGCGTCGCAGGTGCCGATATTCCTCCTACATCCCATGCGATCGCGATGCAGAACGTGATGCGTCCAGATGTGGTGGTTCCCAGTCTTACTCCCGAAGAAGCGCTCTCTGGCGCCCCAGCCCGTGAAGAAGATCGCTTCAAGGTTCCACAGATTTTAGGTGAAGAGTGAGCGAAAAAATTATTCATCAGACTGCTGCACAGATGTCTGCCGATCTCGCATCGGGAGCTGTCACTGCAGTTGATCTAGCGAATGCTCACTTTGATCGCATCGCCGCCGTTGATGGTGATGTCCATGCCTTCCTCCACGTTGATCGTGAAGGTGCACTCGCACAAGCTTCAGCAGTCGATGCATCTCGCAAGTCAGGGGAGAAGCTCCACCCACTAGCCGGTGTTCCGCTTGCACTTAAAGATGTCCTCACTCAGAAGGGTGTACCAACTACGTGCGGCTCCAAGATGCTCGAAGGTTGGCGCCCACCATATGACTCAACTGTCGTTACAAACCTTAAGAAGGCTGGCGTAGTAATCCTGGGCAAGACCAATATGGATGAATTCGCTATGGGTTCATCAACAGAGAATTCCGCGTACGGAGCGACACATAACCCGTGGGATCTCACACGTATCCCTGGCGGATCTGGCGGTGGATCATCTGCTGCGCTCGCTGCCTTTGAAGCGCCACTCGCAATTGGAACAGATACTGGTGGTTCGATTCGCCAACCAGCAGCGGTTACCGGAACTGTCGGAGTGAAGCCAACATACGGTGCGGTCTCGCGCTACGGCCTTGTTGCATTCTCATCGAGCCTTGATCAGGCCGGACCATGTGCACGTACCGTTCTCGATACTGCGATGCTCCACGAAGTAATCGCTGGCTACGATCCAAAGGATTCCACATCTATCAACGCTCCGGTTGGCAAGATGGTCGAAGCTGCGAAGAAGCTTGATGTCAAAGGAATGAAGATTGGCGTCGTCAAAGAACTCTCTGGTGAGGGTTATCAAGCAGGAGTGCTCACACGATTCAATGAAGCGCTTGAGGCACTTGTCTCTGCTGGTGCCGAGATCGTTGAAGTTTCAGCGCCAAGCTTTGAATATGCGCTCGCTGCGTATTACTTGATCGCACCATCTGAGACCTCATCTAATCTCGCACGCTTTGACTCAATGCGTTATGGAATTCGTATTGGCGATGATGGTTCACGAAGCGCTGAAGAGGTCATGAATATGACCCGCGAAGTTGGCTTCGGTAAAGAGGTAAAGCGCCGCATCATTCTCGGTACATACGCCCTCTCTTCTGGTTACTACGATGCCTATTACGGATCAGCGCAGAAGGTTCGCACCTTGATCAAGCGCGATTACGAAGCAGCATTTGCAAAGGTTGATGTCCTTGTATCGCCAACCTGTCCAACAACAGCATTTAAGATCGGCGAGAAATCGGATGATCCAGTCGCGATGTATCTCAACGATGTCTGCACTATCCCTATTAACCTCGCTGGAATCGGTGGAATGAGCCTGCCATGTGGCCTCGCTCCTGAAGATGGCCTCCCAGTTGGATTCCAGATCATGTCGCCTGCGATGAAAGATGAGTTGATGTACCAAGTCGGCGGAACCCTTGAAGCTGCACTTGAATCGTCATGGGGCAAGCCACTTTATGCATCTGCACCAGAGTTGGCGGTGAAGTAATGGCCCTCAATTACGATCAAGCGATCGAGAAGTATGAGCCAACGCTCGGTCTTGAAGTTCACGTCGAACTCAATACCAATTCAAAGATGTTCTGCGGCTGCGCGACTGAGTTTGGTGCTTCACCAAATACTCAGACCTGCCCAGTCTGCCTTGGCCTACCTGGTTCACTTCCAGTCGTTAATGCGAAGGCAGTTGAATCTTCGATTCGTATTGGATTGGCACTGAACTGCTCGATCACACCATTTAGTCGATTCGCAAGAAAGAACTACTTCTATCCAGATATGCCGAAGAACTTCCAGACTTCGCAATATGACGAACCAATCTGCGTTAATGGCTACCTCGATGTAACGATCGATACCGATGAAGGTCCAAAGGTCTTCCGCGTCGATATCGAGCGCGTCCACATGGAAGAAGACACTGGTAAGTCACTTCACGTCGGAGGCGCAACCGGTCGTATCCACGGTGCTGAGCACTCACTCCTTGATTACAACCGCGCAGGAATTCCACTCGTTGAAATTGTTACTCGAATCATTCCTGGCACTGATAAGTACGCACCAGAAGTTGCCCGCGCTTACGTTGCGGAACTTCGCGATATCTTGCGCTCCCTTGGCGTCTCTGATGTGAAGATGGAGCAGGGCTCACTTCGTTGTGATGCAAACCTTTCGATCTCACCTCGTGGCAGTGGTGTACTTGGTACTCGCTCTGAGACGAAGAATGTGAACTCACTCCGTTCGGTTGAGCGCGCTGTTCGCGGCGAGATCATTCGCCAAGCAAATCGCCTCGAAGCAGGGGAGCGAATCGTTCAAGAGACTCGTCACTTCCAAGAAGAATCGGGCGAGACTCGCTCGGGTCGTTCCAAGGAGACTGCTGAGGATTACCGTTACTTCCCAGAGCCAGATCTCCTTCCGATCGTCGCTGATCCATTGTGGGTAGAAGAGCTAAAAGCAGCTCTTCCAGAGAAGCCATCGATCCGCCGCAAGAAGTTGCAAGAGGCGTGGGGAGTTCCCGATAAAGAGATGGCAGCGATGGTTAATGCTGAACTTCTCGATACCGTTGAAGAGACCGTTGCGCTTGGTGCTGAACCAACAAAAGCCCGTAGCTGGTGGCTTGGTGAAGTTTCGCGTCTTGCTAATGAAAAGGGCGTTGCTCCTACCTCACTAGTTCAACCATCTGAGATTGCAGAGATCATTGCACTTATTGCATCAGGTGAACTCACTGACAAGCTTGCTCGCCAAGTTGTCGAAGGCGTCATCAATGGTGAGGGCAACCCACGTATGGTGATCGAGAAGCGTGGCCTCAAAGTTGTCTCTGATGATTCAGCTCTTATGGTCGCTATTGAAGCTGCCATTGCATCACAACCAGAGACTGCAGAGCGCGTTCGCGGTGGAAATATTCCAGCAGCTGGCGCACTTATTGGTGCAGTTATGAAGGCAACTGCTGGACAAGCAGATGCAGCGAAGGTTCGAGAATTGTTACTGAAGCATCTAGGTCAGGGGTAGAAGCCATGAGCAGCGAAAAGAACACTATGAAGCCTCGTTCTGGACTCGTCACTGATGGTCTAGAACGCGCACCAGCACGTGGCATGCTTCGCGCTGTCGGTATGAAGGATGAAGATTTTAAGAAGCCGCAGATTGGTATTGCATCGTCGTGGAATGAGATCACACCATGCAACCTCTCACTCGATCGCCTTGCTAAGGCATCTCGTAAAGGCGTCATCGAAGCTGGTGGCTTCCCGATGCAATTCGGAACTATCTCTGTATCTGATGGTATTTCCATGGGCCACGAAGGTATGCACTTCTCACTCGTCTCTCGTGAAGTAATCGCTGACTCCGTTGAAACAGTGATGCAGGCGGAACGTCTTGATGGCATGGTGACCTTCGCTGGTTGCGATAAATCTCTTCCAGGAATGATGATGGCTGCGGCGCGTATCGATGTTGCCAGCGTCTTTGTTTATGCAGGTTCTACCCTTGCCGGCCAAGTTGATGGACGCGATGTCACCATCATCGATGCCTTCGAAGCTGTCGGGGCATGTGCTCGTGGACTTATCTCACAAGAGAAGGTCGATGAGATTGAACGTGCGATCTGCCCAGGTGAAGG
>DAINZB010000036.1:0-1467 GCA_036749135.1 Candidatus Nanopelagicaceae bacterium
TATTACCGGTATTCACCGGAACCTTCCGCACTCAAGGTGCGATATTGACTAAGGCTGCGCTCAATATGTTGGGCTTGCCTGGCGGATATACACGTTTGCCACTTGTTGATGCCACCGAGGCGCAGATCGCGCAATTGCGGAAGGACCTTCAACAAGGCGGAGTCGTACTTCCATAATGAATCATCCCCATCCAGATTTACCCTATCCAGCAAAGTTAGCCCCTAAGACGCTGCGCGTTGTTGCGCTCGGTGGACTCGGAGAGATCGGTCGAAACATGACCGTCTTCGAGTACGAAGGCGAACTATTAATCGTTGACTGCGGTGTTCTCTTCCCTGATGAGAGCCAACCCGGTATCGATCTCATACTCCCTGATTTCTCATATATCCGCGATCGCTTACAGGATGTCGTCGCAGTATTTCTTACTCATGGTCACGAAGACCATATCGGAGCGCTGCCATTCTTATTGAAAGAGCGAGCTGATATTCCGGTCGTTGCATCAAAGCTCACACTCGCTTTTGCGGAGGCAAAGCTCAAGGAACGTCGCATCTCTGCACCGCTGCGTGAAGTCCGCGCAGGTATGGTGGAGAAGTTCGGTCCCTTCACACTTGAATTTGTTGCAGTGAATCACTCAATCCCTGATGCACTTGCCGTCGCTATTAAGACTCCTGCCGGAGTAGTCCTTGCAACTGGTGATTTCAAGATGGATCAATTGCCACTCGATGGCCGCATCACCGACCTAGCTACCTTTGCCCGACTTGGCACTGAGGGCGTCGATCTCTTCATGACCGACTCAACTAATGCCGATGTTCCGGGATTCACAACATCTGAGCGAGAGATCATTCCTGCGCTCGATCGTGCATTCCGCAATACGAAGCGTCGTGTCATTGTTGCTTCCTTTGCATCACACGTTCACCGTATCCAGCAGGTTCTTACTATTGCCGAAAACCATGGCCGCAAAGTTGCCTTTGTTGGCCGCTCAATGGTGCGCAATATGAAACTCGCGCAAGATTTGGGATACCTCACTGTTCCTGAAGGACTTGTCGTCGATTCCAAAAATATTGGCGATTATGGTGATCAAGTTGTCTTGATCTGCACCGGATCACAGGGTGAACCGCTAGCCGCTCTCTCACGTATGGCGAATGGTGAGCACGATATTAAAGTTGGAAAAGGCGACACAGTTGTCCTTGCATCTAGCTTGATCCCGGGTAATGAGAACCCGGTCTATCGCGTTATTAATGAACTCACCCGCTTCGGTGCAGATGTAGTCCACAAGGGAAATGCCATGGTGCACGTATCTGGCCATGCAGCAGCCGGTGAACTTCTTTACTGCTACAACATTGTGAAGCCAAAGAATGTGATGCCTATCCACGGTGAATGGCGCCATATGCGTGCCAATGCCGAATTGGCGATCAAGACCGGAGTTCCACGTAACAACACCATCGTTGTCGATAATGGAATCGCAGTCGA
>DAINZB010000036.1:1567-5607 GCA_036749135.1 Candidatus Nanopelagicaceae bacterium
CGCAAACCAATGATCGTTCCGGTTGTCATAGAGGTTTGACCTCGGCGCGCCTAGCCCAGTGGGGGAGCGTCCCTCTTTAGGCTTAGCGCATTATGGCAAAAGGCAAGAAAACTTCCTCGCGCACATCGGCTCGTAAGCAGAACTCTGTTGTGGGGGCTTTCGGTAAAGCGCTGCTCGGCCTCTGGCGCATCCTCGCAAAAACTTTCGGTAGCTCTGTCCGCTTCGTCTTTCGTGGTGCAAAAGATTTAGATCCGGCTCATCAACGTGACGGTATCGCCTTTCTTATTTTGATCATCTCGCTCATCTCGGCTGCGGGCACCTGGTTCCACCTCAATAACTTTGTTGGCCGAGAGCTTCGCATGGTTCTCTTCGGTGGATTTGGCAAAGTCGCATATTTGGCGCCGGTGATCTTTCTCTACTTTGCAGTTCGCTTATTCAAATCTCCTGATGAGGGAGCGGCAACTGGTCGCATAACAATCGGAACACTCTTCCTCTTACTGACATCAACCGGTCTTCTCCATATCTTTAATGGATCTGTTGGAGATACTGGCAAGACCGCAATGCAAGGTGGTGGAGGCTGGCTCGGTTATGGCGTCTCAACTCCGCTCGTCGCCTTGACCACAAATATTCTTGCGATTCCTATTCTCTTGATTATCTTCTTCTTCGGACTCTTAGTTGTGACTGCAACGCCATTCTCACGTGTGATCGATCGCGTGAAGGCGATCTTCCATCTCGGAAAGTCGATGGCAAATGAGCGTCGCGCTGCTCGTGAGATCACCGAAGAGTTTGAGATCAGTGAGACTCCAGCATTTGATACTCCGCTCGTCCAAGAGTTCACTCCTGATGAAGAGCCGATCGATGAAGAAGAGTTTGATGAAGAGTTCACCGTTGAAGTTCCGGTTGAACCAAAGGCGACCCTTCCACAGCGTCCAGCTCCAACAGCGCCTGCGCACCAGATGATTCTTGCTGCAGATACTCCTTATCAACTGCCTTCTATGGATCTTTTGAAGACTGGTCCTGCCTCAAAGGCAAAGTCCAAGGCAAATGAGACCGTCGTCGCGGCTCTTACCCAGGTATTCCAACAATTTAATGTTGAAGCAACTGTTACTGGTTTTATGCGTGGACCAACTGTCACGCGCTACGAAGTTGATCTCGGTGCAGGTGTAAAGGTTGAGGCGGTAACTGCGCTCTCCAAGAATATTTCTTATGCGGTCGCAAGTAGCGATGTTCGCATTCTTTCGCCGATCCCAGGTAAATCCGCAGTCGGAATTGAGATTCCAAATACAGACCGCGAGATCGTCTATCTTGGCGATGTTTTACGCTCATCAGTTGCAAGTGCTGAGACCCATCCAATGGTGATCGCCCTTGGTAAAGATGTTGAAGGCGCCTTTGTCTGTGCGAATTTAGCGAAGATGCCACACCTTCTCGTTGCTGGTGCAACAGGTGCTGGAAAATCTTCGATGATCAACTCACTCGTTGTCTCTATCTTGATGCGTGCAACTCCTGATGAAGTTCGACTCGTGATGATCGATCCAAAACGAGTGGAACTCACCAGCTATGAGGGCATTCCTCATCTAATTGCACCGATCATTACTAATCCTAAGAAGGCTGCCGATGTTCTCTCATGGGTGGTCCGCGAGATGGATCAACGTTATGACGATCTCTCCGCCTTTGGCTTCCGCCATATCGATGATTTCAATAAAGCTGTTAAGGCGAAGAAGATCAGCGTTCCTGCTGGCAGTGAGCGAGTACTTGAGCCATATCCATATCTCCTTGTTATCGTTGACGAGCTCGCCGATCTCATGATGGTTGCAGCGCGCGAAGTTGAAGAGAGCATTGTGCGTATCACTCAGCTTGCTCGTGCAGCTGGTATTCACTTAGTGATCGCTACACAGCGCCCATCAGTCGACGTTGTTACTGGATTGATCAAAGCGAATGTTCCATCACGCCTTTCATTCGCTACATCGAGCCTCGCAGATTCTCGCGTTATTCTCGATACGCCAGGGGCCGAGAAGCTCGTAGGGCAAGGTGATGGACTCTTCTTGCCAATGGGAGCAAGTAAGCCTGTACGTATTCAGGGCGCTTATGTCTCAGAGCGAGAGTCAGAAGCAGTCGTTAATTTTGTGAAGGCCCAAGCACAACCGGTCTATCGCATCGATCTCAATGCACCAATCAAGTCAAAGGTCATCGAAGATGATATCGGTGACGATATGGATCTCTTATTGCAAGCGATTCAATTAGTCGTGGGAACACAATTTGGTTCGACATCGATGTTGCAGCGAAAGCTTCGCGTCGGTTTTGCGAAGGCTGGTCGCTTGATGGATCTCATGGAGAGCCGCGGCATTGTTGGGCCATCGGAAGGTTCCAAGGCTCGCGAAGTTCTCATCAACGCTGAGCAGATGCCTGATGTGCTTGAGGAGATTCAAGGGTTCAACTAACCGTCACGCTTGACTCACTCTTAACCCCTATTGTTCACCCGCTCTCAACTTGTTCACGAACCTTTATCCGCTCTACCCTTAGATCCTCGATTTCCCCGAGACCCCTGATCGAGCTGTAATGAGGATCCACATGACCGTCGGACGATATCTACGAGAGGCCCGTGAAGCTGCCGGCTACTCTGTTGATGATATTGCGACGCGTACCCGAATCCGTGCAACGGTCATCAAAGATTTAGAAGCTGAAAAATTTGAATCGTCAGGTGGCACTGCATATGCCCGTGGCCATATTCGTACGATTGCAAAAATAATCGATGCAGATCTCGATCGTTTGATCTCTGCCTTTGAAGAGACAACTGCTGAATCAAACCGTCCAATGATCGAACTTCTCGAAGAGAATTCTGCAACTACTCTTCGTCACCGTAAGAATACAAATATCAAAGTCTCACCAAAGTTTATTGGAATCGCGGCGAGCATAGTTGTTGGAATCTCCATTCTCGTTCCCACAACTCTTGCCTTGACTTCACATTCAACACATAAGAGCGCAACTACAAGCAGTACTCCTTCAAAGGCATCTGCGAACACCACTAAGGTCAATCCGATTGCACCATCGGCGGCAGCCTCTAATGGCCACGGTATTGAAATCGCAGCTACCCATGGGTCGTCATGGCTCTTCGTCACCGATTCAACTGGCGTTCAGATTTACTCTGGGATCTTGCGTACTGGATCAACTCAAACATTTGACCCAACAAATGGACTCTTTATCAAGATCGGAAATGCTGGGGCGGTCTCAGTCTCAGTGAATGGCAAGGATCAAGGTGCTATTGGTGCGCAAGGCGAAGTGAAGTCACTGACCTTTGCGCCTCCACAGACAAACGGGTAACTCACATAACGAGCCATTGGATCGCTGCCCGCTAAGATATATCCAATGAGAACCGTCGCGCTTGTCACATTAGGTTGCTCGCGCAACGAGGTTGATTCTGAAGAACTCGCTGGTCGCTTAGCTGCCGATGGTTGGACCCTCGTCGAAGATGCTGCCGATGCCGAAGTAGCCCTCATCAACACCTGTGGCTTTATTGAGAGCGCAAAGAAGGACTCCGTTGACGCTCTTCTCGAGGCACATTCCCTCAAAGGAAATGGCGTTACTCGCGCAGTCGTTGCCGTGGGTTGCATGGCTGAGCGCTACGGAAATGAATTGGCGGAAGCGCTTCCTGAAGCAGATGCAATTCTTGGCTTCGATGATTATCAAGATATTTCACAACGCTTGCAGACGATCATGGCTGGCGGCTCTATCGAGGCCCATACGCCAAAAGATCGACGCTCACTCTTACCCCTTGCACCAAGTGAACGACAGGCATCGAAGCCCGCACCTATTACTGAGAGCGCGGGATCGCTCGGTCAAGGTCTTCGCGTCATGCGCAAGCGTCTCGACAAGGCGCCAGTTGCACCACTCAAGATCGCCTCAGGCTGTGATCGTCGCTGTTCATTCTGTGCGATCCCATCATTCCGCGGATCGTTCATCTCTCGTCGCCCTACTGAAATTCTTGATGAAGCAAAGTGGCTCGTCGATCAGGGCGTTACCGAACTCTTCTTGGTAAGTGAGAA
>DAINZB010000036.1:5707-11378 GCA_036749135.1 Candidatus Nanopelagicaceae bacterium
GCAAAGAACCAGATCACCGAATTTGGAAAGTTGCTTGATCCGATCGCAGATAAGGTCTCCATCGGCACGGCGATGATCTCCCTCTCAATTCTCCATCGCCTCCCTTGGTGGGTCACGATTGTGATCCTTGCTCGGGAAATTGGAGTAACGATCCTTCGCTTTGCTGTACTGAAAGATGGTGTGATCCCGGCAAGTAAGGGCGGAAAACTCAAAGCGCTGATGCAGGGCTTTGGCGTTGGTTGGTTTATCCTCCCGCTTCCACATTGGCTCTTTCTTCCACGCGATCTCTTTATGGGCATCGCCATCGCTCTCACATGGACTACTGGCTACGAGTATTTCAAGGCGGTTCTCAAAAAATGACACCGAAGAAGAGTGATCTCACAACCGAGATCGTGAAGCTCATGAAAAAGCGCGGCCTCACTCTTGCAACTGCAGAGTCGATTACCGGTGGCGGCCTCGCAAGTGCGATTACTGATGTGCCTGGTGCCTCTGCTGTCTTCCTTGGCTCGATCGTGAGCTACAGCGATGCGAGTAAGACGAAGTTTCTTGGAATCCCAAAGCGGACTCTGACGAAATCAACGGCAGTGTCAGAAGTTGTGGCACGAGGTATGGCCGAATCGGCCCGAAGCGAATTCGGATCTGATTTTGCAATCTCAACGACCGGAGTAGCGGGCCCCGGAAAGGCATATGGCCAGAAGGCCGGGACGGTCTGGATTGCAATCGCCTCGAAGCGCGAGACCTTTACTATTGAATTGGCGCTGAGTGGCGATCGCGACTCCATAAGAAAATCCACAATTGAAAGCGCTTTAGCCTGCCTTTCCCGTATCCTTACGCCATGACCCTTCTACGCTCCTACCTTGGCTCCACATTGCGCAGTGCGCGTGTGGCTCAGGGTCGTACCTTGCGCGATGTCGCAAAGAGCGCGCGCGTCTCACTCGGATACCTCTCTGAAGTAGAACGCGGTCAGAAAGAAGCATCATCAGAACTGATCTTGGCAATCTGCACCGCCCTTGATCTCTCTCTTTCAACGCTGCTCGTAGATATTGCAACACAGGTCAAGAGCGCAGAGACGCCAGCTCTTACTGTGGTGGACGACGCCGCGTAACGGTTCTTCCGTGAAGTACGCACCTCAAATGGCAACCGGACAACGTTCACGCGTCGCAATTCTCGCTGGCGCTAAAGAGGTAATCTCAACGGTCGGCAGCTATGAATCACTGATGAATGAGATCGCCGAAAAGGCAGAGGTCTCACGAGCCACGATTTATAACCACTTCAGCGATCGCGAAGAGCTCATGTCCGCACTCCTTGCGAGCGAGGTAGAACGCCTTATTTCAATGGCCCAATTGGCGCCATCAAAAAAGGATGCGCTCTATCAACTATCGCGCGCAATCTCTGATGATGCAGCGTTAGCGAAGATGGTTGAGACCGACCACAGCGATATCGTTGCGATCACAACTATTACAGATCACCCGCTCTGGATCGAGATCCATCGAGCAGCAGCAAAGGTATTTGGTGAAGATGAGAACACCGTCGGCTTGATCCTTCGCTGGCTCATCGCCCAAGTAACGTCACCACTCACTCAGAGCCAGTCGGAGATTCAATCCACTCGACTTGCCTCACTTCTGTAACCGAGTAACGATGCGAATTACCGAGTTGCGCGCTCGCTTGAGTGAAGCCTTTGCTGATGCCGATACCTATTCACGAGATATCGTCCATGCCGAACTCGGCGGACTAACTGTGAATGAGGCGCTCACCGCCGGCCATGAGCCGCGGGATATCTGGCGTGGGGTAGTGGCTCATAATCCTGAGCTCCCTGCCGCCTTGCGCTGACTCTTTGACTCCCCGCCCCGCCCCAGCGTGTCTTAATTCGCCCTAACGGGCTATTCGAACAGATGTTCGGTAGACTACTTATGCCCAACCCGAGCGGTTCCACAGTTCCGCGTCGCATAGTGCGTCGCCGTCAGTGGTCTTCCGTACCTTCGGGACCGTATAGACGCCTCACCTCAATGGTCAGGTTTAAGCAGTAAGAAAGGTATGAAAATGGCTTCAGATAAATCTGAAAGCAAGACGGATAAGCAATTATCCGAACGCGGTAAAGCCCTTGATACAGCCCTCGCCCAGATTGAGCGTCAATTCGGTAAGGGATCGATCATGAAGATGGGCGATCGCACAGCAACACCTATGGAAGTTATTCCAACAGGTTCGATCGCACTCGATATCGCACTCGGCATCGGTGGATTACCACGCGGCCGTATCGTAGAGATTTATGGACCTGAATCTTCAGGTAAGACAACTGTTGCATTGCATGCAATCGCAAATGCACAGAAGAATGGCGGCATTGCAGCATTTATCGATGCTGAGCATGCGCTCGATCCAGAGTATGCCCGCAAACTTGGCGTTGATATCGATGCGCTTCTCGTCTCACAACCAGATACTGGTGAGCAAGCACTTGAGATCATGGATATGTTGGTTCGCTCCGGTGCCCTCGACATTATCGTCGTCGACTCTGTTGCAGCGCTCGTACCACGTGCTGAAATCGAAGGCGAGATGGGTGACTCACATATGGGTCTCCAAGCTCGTTTGATGTCACAAGCACTTCGTAAGATCACTGGTGCACTTCACCAATCAAATACCACAGCGATCTTCATCAACCAGCTCCGTGACAAGATCGGTGTCTTCTTCGGAACACCTGAGACAACAACCGGTGGTAAGGCGCTGAAGTTCTACGCCTCTATTCGTATGGATGTCCGTCGTATCGAGACACTCAAGGATGGCCAAGATGCAGTCGGTAACCGTACTCGCGTCAAAGTCGTCAAGAACAAGATGGCTCCACCTTTCAAGCAGGCAGAGTTCGACATCATCTACGGCACTGGTATCTCACGCGAGGGATCACTTATTGATCTCGGTGTAGAGGTCGGCGTCGTCAAGAAGTCGGGTGCTTGGTATACCTATGGCCCAGATCAACTCGGCCAAGGCAAAGAGAATGCACGTGCATTCCTCCTCGATAACCCTGATCTCGCTAACGATATTGAGAGGCAGATCCGCGATCACTATGTACCAGTTGCCATTGATCCAGCGCTCGTCGCTGCGGTCGATGAGGCAACAGCAGAGGTTGAGTTCTAGCCTTCGCTAGTAGATCATGCGAAAAGAAGAAGTCAGTCAAGGAGCTCTTACCTACTCCGAGGCGATGGATATAGCGCTCCATGCGCTCGCTCCACGTGCTCGCAGTAGGGCAGAGCTCCACGACCATCTCATCAAACGTGGCGTCGATCAAGAATCTGCTGTTGGTGTACTCGACTCACTTGAACTTCAGGGGCTACTCAACGATCTCGAATTTGCAAAGATCTGGTCAGAGTCGCGCCAACGTCAGAAGAAGTTAAGCAAACGCGTTATTACCTCCGAGCTCCGCCAGAAGGGCGTTGCGGCAGATATCATCGAAGAGGTCGTCTCTGAGATCGATGATGAAGAAGAGTATGCGATGGCCTTTGCCCTCGCAGAGAAGAAATATCGTTCATGCTCCAACCTCGATCCCGATGTCGCCTATCGACGAATCTCATCGCTTCTGGCACGTAAAGGCTTTGGCCATCAGATGATGGCTCGGATCATGAATCAACTACGATTGGGTGATGAGCAGTTCTAGCCCCCTGATTGTTATCTGCGGCGCAACTGCGACCGGCAAGAGTGATCTCGCAATCGCACTCGCTCAAAAACTTGGCGGAGAGATCATCAACGCTGACTCCATGCAGGTCTACCAAGGTATGGATATTGGTACCGCCAAGGTTCCGCTTAACGAACGCGGTGGAATTCCACACCATCTCTTAGATATCTATCCTGTCAATCAAGATATGACTGTTGCTCGTTATCAAGAGTTAGCACGAGCAAAGGTCGATCAACTCCGTGCCGACGGAACTCCAGCAATCGTTGTTGGTGGAACTGGCCTCTACATCAAATCGATCCTCGATGATCTCAACTTTCCAGATACTGATCCTGATATTCGCCAGAAGATCACCGATGAGGCAGAGGCGATCGGTAATGAGGCGCTCCATGCAAAACTTGCTGCACTCGATCCAGTAGCGGCACTTGCCATTCCCTTTGAGAACGTAAGACGAGTGATTCGCGCGCTCGAAGTTATTGAGATTACTGGCCAGCCATATACGACCAATCTTCCGCGTGAAGGATCTACCCGTTACCCAGATGCGATCCAGATCGGTCTAGCGATGGATCGTGATGATTTAGGGGAGCGGATTAATCAGCGGGTCGATCGGATGTGGGAGCTGGGCTTTGTGGATGAAGTTGAAGAGCTGATCAACCAAGGCCTCCTCGAAGCGAAGACCGCGCAGGCAGCGATCGGTTATGCCCAGATCATTGCGATGAAGCATGGCGTGATGAGCGAGGAAGAGGCGCGTGAGGATACGAAGCGGGCTACTCGCCAATATGTGCGCCGCCAAGAGACCTGGTTTAGCCGGGATGCTCGTATCACCTGGCTATCCGCCCACGCCTCTACTCCAATGCGCCTCGAGAGTGCTCTAGCAACTATCATTCAAAGATGATCGCAACCTACGGACACGGAACCCACAATGATTTTGTGGTGCTCTTTGACCCAGAGGATGCGCACGAATTAACTCCTGACCAGATCGTTCGCATCTGCGACCGCACGACCGGTATCGGCGCCGATGGCACGATCCGGATCATCAAGCGCGATGGCAAGTGGTTTATGGATTACCGCAATAGCGATGGCTCACTCGCCGAGATGTGTGGCAATGGCATCCGCGTGATGGCGCGCTACTTGGTCGAACGTGGCCATCAACCTGAAGGAATCTTCGCAATCAATACCCGCGCGGGGATGAAATATTTAGCAGTTCCTGCCGATGACGATATCTCTGTCAATATGGGTGGTGTCCAAGAGATCTACGGTGAGATCACCGTGACTGTTGGAGATAAGAGTTGGAGTGGATACAACATCAATGTTGGAAACCCACATGCGGTTGTCTTCGTTGACGATCTCGCAGATGCTGGGGATCTTAAAACTCCGCCACAGGTAGAACCAGCTGATGAATATCCCGAAGGCGTTAACGTTGAATTTGTGAAGTTCCTTGATAACGGTGAGATCGCAATGCGGGTCCATGAACGCGGATCAGGCGAGACCCAGAGCTGCGGGACTGGAATCTGTGCAGTTGCGCTCGCTGCCACATTAAAGATGCGCAAGCAGTTGCCCTCCCATTGGGTGATCAACCCACCAGGTGGCCGTCTGACAGTCGATATCGATCCCCACAGCAACGCAACGCTCACCGGGCCAGCGGTATTGATCGCCGATCACGATATTAGTAAGTACCTGTAACTCAATGCCACGCGATCAAGAACCACTCGATATCGATATCGATCAACTGCTGCGCGAATCAGCGATGGTCGCTGCCGAGTTTGATGCACAGGAGAGTTCTGCGGAATATGCCGAGAGTCAGCAGCAAGATCTCCAGGATCGCCAAGCGCTTCGCCGTGTTCATGGTCTCTCGACCGAATTAGAAGATGTCTCTGATGCTGAATATCGCCAACTTCGATTAGAGAAGGTAGTTCTCGTCGGAGTGTGGACCGAAGGAACGTCGCAAGATGCCGAGAACTCACTGAAGGAGCTTGGCGCTCTCGCCGAAACTGCCGGATCGCAGGTGATGGATGG
>DAINZB010000037.1:0-2906 GCA_036749135.1 Candidatus Nanopelagicaceae bacterium
TTGGCGAAACGATGGAGATGATGAACCGCTTCAATGCGATCTCGGAAGAGATGGCAAACCCTGATGCCGATTACGACAAGCTCCTTGCTGAAATGGGAACGCTTCAGGAACAACTCGATCACCGCAATGCTTGGGATCTTGATTCACAACTTGAACAAGCGATGGATGCACTTCGTTGCCCACCTGGCGATGCCGATGTAAAGGTCCTCTCTGGTGGCGAGAAGCGCCGCGTTGCGCTCTGTAAGTTATTGCTCGAAGCTCCAGATCTCTTGCTCCTTGATGAGCCTACAAACCATCTGGATGCTGAATCAGTTCTCTGGCTCGAACAACATCTCTCAAAGTATCCAGGCACCGTTGTCGCGATCACGCACGATAGGTACTTCTTGGATAACGTCGCAGAGTGGATTCTCGAACTCGACCGCGGTCGCGCCTATCCGTATGAAGGTAACTACTCAACCTACCTTGAGACCAAGGCAACTCGTTTAAAGATTGAAGGCCAGAAAGATGCGAAGCGCGCAAAGCGTTTGGCAGAAGAACTCGAATGGGTTCGCATGAACTCAAAGGGACGCCAGACGAAGTCGAAGGCTCGTCTTGCTCGTTATGAAGAGATGGCAGCAGAGGCCGATAAGACTCGTAAGTTGGATTTCGAAGAGATCCAGATTCCACCTGGCCCACGCCTCGGAAATGTCGTTGTCGAAGTCGAACACCTCAAGAAGGGCTTCGGCGATCGCCTGTTGATCGATGATCTCTCATTCACATTGCCACGTAACGGAATCGTTGGCGTCATCGGACCTAACGGTGCCGGTAAGACAACACTCTTCAAGACAATCCTTGGACTTGAGCAACCAGATAGTGGTTCAGTTAAGATCGGTGAGACAGTAAAGATCGCCTACGTTGATCAGAGCCGTGCTGGTATCGATCCCAATAAGAGCTTGTGGGAAGTTGTTTCAGATGGCCTTGATTTCATGAAGGTCGGAAATGTTGAAATGCCTTCTCGTGCATATGTCTCGGCCTTTGGATTTAAAGGTCCAGATCAGCAGAAGCCAGCGGGTGTTCTCTCTGGTGGAGAACGTAACCGCTTGAATCTTGCACTTACCTTGAAGCAAGGTGGAAACCTCTTGCTCCTTGATGAGCCAACAAACGATCTCGATGTTGAAACGCTGGGCTCACTTGAAAATGCACTTCTCGAGTTCCCAGGTTGTGCTGTGGTCATCTCGCACGATCGCTGGTTCTTGGACCGCATCGCGACCCACATCTTGGCCTACGAAGGCGATTCACAATGGTTCTGGTTCGAAGGAAACTTCGAATCGTATGAAGAGAACAAGATTAAGCGACTCGGAGCAGAAGCGGCGCGACCACATCGCGTCACCTATCGAAAGCTCACTCGCTAAATGCGCCACATCGCGAAGGTTCACGTTCGCTGGGATGACCAAGATGCCTTTGGTCATGTCAACAATGCGAAGTACTTGACCTATGTTCAAGAAGCTCGCGTCGAGATGCTCTGGCGATCACGTGCCAACGCCGGACTAGAGCCGTTGCTCTCTGACATGGTCGTTGCTCGCGCTGAAGTCGATTACCTGCTCCCGATCTATGAAGGAGCAATGGATATCGATTGCGAGATCTGGGTCGGCAAGATCGGGGGAGCATCCTTCGAGATGCACTACGAACTCAAGAGCGCTGCCGGACTGCATGCTCGCGTCAAGACTGTTCAAGTTGGCGTTGATATCAATACCAAGAAGTCTCGTCGATTGAACGATGCAGAGCGCGAATATTTGATGCAGTACCAAGAGCTCGATGGCCCAGCAATCTAAGGCTCGCCGCATCCACCCTGCGTGGATCGCCTTTGGCGTCGCATTCTTAACTCTTGCAACGAGCGGTGGTTATCGCTCCGCACCATCTGTTCTCATCATTCCGCTGCAAGATGCCTTTGGCTGGTCTCGCGCTTCAATCTCTGCGGCAATTAGTCTCAACGTCTTGCTCTTCGGTCTGACTGCACCATTTGCTGCTGCGCTGATGGAGCGCTTCACCGTCCGTAAAGTCGTGATGGCTGCTCTCACCTGTGTCAGCATCGGTTCGTTCTCCACACTCTTTATCTCAAAGCCGTGGCACCTCATGCTGACGTGGGGCGTAGTCGTCGGCGTCGGTACCGGTTCAATGGCCTTGGTCTTTGCTGCAAATATTGCGAACCGTTGGTTTATCGCGAAAAAGGGTCTCGTCATTGGCATGCTCACGGCAGGTAATGCGACCGGCCAGCTCATCTTCTTACCAACGCTCACAACTCTGGCGATCCACCATGGTTGGAAATCTGTTGGCATCACAGTCGGCTGCACATCACTCGTCATGGTTCCGCTTGTCTTCTTCTTGCTCAAAGAGAGCCCAGCATCTATTGGCACATCTCCATACGGTGCGCCAGCTGATTGGGTAGCGACTCCTCAAGTAAAGCGCAATGCCGCAAAGGAAGCGATCAATGCGCTCCGCGAAAGTTCGAAGAAGCGCGACTTCTGGTTCTTGATGCTCTCCTTCTTGGTCTGTGGTCTCTCAACAAATGGCTTAGTAGGCACTCACTTTATTCCGGCATCACATGACCACGGAATGTCTGAAGTCACTGCTGCGAGCTTGCTCGCCTTGATTGGTGTCTTCGACGTCGTCGGAACCATCCTCTCTGGCTATCTCACCGATCGGATCGATCCGCGCAAACTCTTGTTCTTCTATTACTTCTTCCGCGGACTCTCACTCTTCTTATTGCCGTCGATTCTCTTCTCATCACTACATGCATCAACTCTGATCTTTGTGATCTTCTATGGACTCGATTGGGTTGCCACTGTGCCGCCAACGATCGTGCTCTGCCGGACGGTCCTAGGGCCCGATCGCGGAACCGTTGTCTATGGCTGGGTATTTGCGGCTCA
>DAINZB010000037.1:3006-11208 GCA_036749135.1 Candidatus Nanopelagicaceae bacterium
GATCCGATCTTGCGCCCGATGTATCCAGATAATGATCTGCATGGTGCGGGCGATCGGTTGATGATGTTCTTAGAACAATATTGGGGCGGACCAACAACATATTCAGAGAAGCGCGGACACCCACGACTTCGGATGCGCCATGCTGGATTCCATATCGATAGCGCGGCACGTGATGCCTGGCTTCGTTGCATGAAGAGTGCGGTCGATGAGATCGAATGCGCGCCGGAGTTAAAGGCAGAGTTATGGGGCTACATGCTCGAAGCTGCCCAGTTCTTGGTCAACCAACCAGATGATTTAGGTGAAACTGGCGGGGGAGAACTTAAGACCGTTTAGGTTGGGACTTATTACCAATCTTTAAGATCTCACCGTTACGCAGGTACCAGAGAACACCGTCATCGCTACGAATTGTTGTGATGCGAAGGCCAACAGATTCAACAACGCCTCTTACTTCAAGGACTTCAACAACATCTCCAACGCCATATTGATCTTCGACGAGCATGAAGATTCCCGCCAAGATATCGCGAACGATTGTCTGGGCACCGAGTCCAAGTGCAACGCCAACAACTCCGGCAGATGCAACGATCGGACCTAGGTTCAAACCAAATTCACTGAGCACCATAGAGAGTGCCACGAGCCAGATCAGACCATTGAGGGTCGACTTGAGGATTGTGCCGGTTGTCTGGGCGCGCTCTCGCTGACGGGTTGCAGTCCGCTGCGGTCCGGGAACGAAGTCGGCGTTGGCGATCCGGTTCATGGCGCGGGTGATAGCCCGGCCGCCGATGATCTGGAGCCCCAAGGCAACGGCTGCGATCGCCAGGATGTGGAGCGGGGCGCCGCTGAACCAGGTATAGAAATGGTGAACATTGAGTTTCATGGTGTGAAGACTCTATCTAAATTCGGCGAAATCCAGCCATTTTTGAGGAAGGTAGGGCAATATTTCCCCCATGGCGCACTGGTTGTGCGTTACCGGTATCCAGCACATGCCGGCCAGAACTTAAGGGAGAAGTTCGGTGAGTCAGACACTTGTTCTGAATGCTACCTACGAGCCACTAGGCGTTGTCTCAGATAGACGTGCGCTCATTCTTGTCTTGAATCAACGTGCAACAACGGTCGAAGATTCAGAGATCATCTTGCATTACTCAGGTGGAGAGATGGCTCTCCCAGCAGTAATCCGATTAACAAAATTTGTGAAGATCCCATATCGCCACGCGATTCCATTATCGCGTCGTGCGGTCTTCGCACGCGATGGCGGCAAGTGCGTCTATTGCAATGCACCTGCAACATCGATCGACCATGTGATCCCACGCAGCCGTGGTGGCGCGCATCACTGGGAGAATGTCGTTGCTGCTTGCCATAAGTGCAATCACCAAAAGGCTGATCGCATGCTGAAGGAGATTGGCTGGAAGCTGCGCTCGCTCCCACGCGAACCCGCCGGAGCAGCTTGGCGAATTCTCGGTACTGGTCGATCTGATCAACGCTGGCTCGCATATTTAGAGCCATACGGTGTGAACTCATCGCTTGGAGCTAGTGCAGCATCTGCCTAGATCGCGTAATAGGATTACGCCATGATCTTGAACCACTTGCCAACACTTCTCCATCTTGCGACTCAAGAAGATGGTTCACTGCCAGGTAAAGGCCTCACTGCCGGTCAGACACTTCTCTACTTCATTGGCGCACCAGTTGCGCTCTTTCTCATTATCGCTGGAATTGTTGTGATCTCTACTGCAGATCGCTCAAAGGGTCGCTCGAGCGATCTCAGCAGAATCGACTAGTACTTCTTATAACTTATTGCTTGTCGCGGGCCTGCGCGCGCAATGCCCGAGCTAAACCATCGCGGTTCTCATGCAAGAAGCGGAGCATCGCTGCCGGCGCATCTTGATGAGCTGCAATCCAGGCATCAGTCTTCGCTAATACCTCATCAGTAATGACGTGGCTTGGATACATATCGTTGACGATATCGCCAGCCATTTCAAAGCCGTGGATATCCCATGTCGATAGCAAAGTATCAAAGTAACGATCAACGAATTGCGCCTGCAGATCGCGATGTGAAGCGCGCTGGAATCCGATCATGAGTGATTGGCGAACTTGAGTTCCAGTCTCAACGTCATAGATCGCATCCCATGCGCTCTGCTTTGCTTCGATCGTTGGAATCGCAGCAAGGCAACGTTGATAAGCAGCATTACCTGGAATCGTGTTATCTGATTCCAGAATCGCCTTCAGTTCTGCTTCGCCGAATACGCCGTTCTCGGTGAGTGATAGCGCGAGTGACCATTTCAGATCGTTATCTAATGTGAGCCCAACGAGTGAACCACCAAAGATCGCCTTGAGGTTGGCAAGTTGCTCTGGAGTTGATGCAAGTGCACCAAATGCCTTTGCAAGTTGTAGTTGCTTATCGCTACCGGCTTGAGTTGATTGCAAGATCGCATAGACCGAATCAGCGGCCCGAACTTTAAGCGCTGCGCGATTTTCTGGTGCTGCGTAGTTCTCGATGGTGAGTGAGATCTTTGCACCGGCTCCGGTGACAGAGCTGATGTGGCTCTCAACTTCGAGACCAGCAAGAGCGATATCGATCCACTCAGTAGTTGAGATTTCGGCATCACGAGTCATATCCCAGGCAGCCGACCAATAGAGCGCACGAGCGAGCGAATCTTCTACCTTGCCCAGGTGTGAACGAAGAGTCTGGATCGACCGTTCATCAAGACGCCACTTTCCGTATGAGAGATCGTGATCGTTAATTAAAACGAGATCGGCAACTGGCTGGCCAGCAAGTTCAGTGACTTCGGTACGTGCACCATCGACATCGATCACGGTTGATGAGCGACGAACGACTCGCTCGCCTTGGATATCAAAGAGTCCAACCGAGAGGCGGTGTGGGCGAAGTTCAGTCGATCCAGCAGGAACCTTTGGTGCCTCTTGCTTGATTGCAATGCTTGCATACTTTTCACCTGACGCATCGAGCGTGATCTCTGGGCGAAGGGTGTTCACACCAGCAGTGCGGAGCCAGGTGTTAACCCAAGGCGTGAGGTCGCGGCCACTGGCTTCGGTGAGTGCATCGAGCAGATCATCAAGTGTGGTGTTACCCCAGGCATGCTTCTTGAAGTAGTTACGAAGTCCCTGAAGGAAGTTCTCACGACCACAGTGGTGCACGAGTTGTGCCAAGACTGATGCGCCCTTGGCATAGGAGATGCCATCGAAGTTTGCAGCAGCGGTCTCAATATCTTCTGGGTCGGTGATGATTGGGTGAGTAGTAACGAGTTGGTCCTGGTCATATGCCCAGTTCTTCGAATCGATATTGAACCCAGTCCACGACTCTTTAAAGCGCGTGCACTCGGCAAGTGCGAGCGCTGATGACCACTCGGCAAAGGATTCATTGAGCCAGAGATCGTTCCACCACTGCATGGTGACAAGATTTCCGAACCACATATGTGCCATCTCGTGAAGGATCACGTGGGCACGTTGTTCGTACATGCGATCGGTCACCTTGGATCTAAAGACCAAGAGCTCTTCCAGGAAAGTGACGCAGCCTGAGTTCTCCATCGCACCCCAGTTGTAATCAACCACTGCGATCTGGTCATACTTTTCAAATGGGTATTCAATGCCGAAGACTTCTTCGAAGTAGGCAAAGCCTTGCTTGGTTAAGAGGAATACATCATCAGGATCCATGAACTGCGCGAGAGATTTGCGGGCATAGAGTCCGAGTGGCACAACCTTCTTGCCACGATACTCATCATGAAGATGCGCATAAGGACCAGCAACGAGTGCGGTGATGTAGGTAGAGATGCGTGGTGTTGGAGCAAAGAGAACTGTCTTCTTATCGCCAGCAACCTCTGTTGATTCGACTGGGCTATTGGAGATGACCTCCCAATGCGCTGGTGCATCGACTGAGAGGATGTAGATCGCTTTGAGATCTGGCTGATCGAAGCATGGATACATCTTGCGGATATGGGCGGTCTCACCCATTGAGTACAAGTAGGCCTCATCATCGACCGGATCAACAGAGAGCTGAAGACCTTCGCCGACCTTTGAGTAAGGCATCTCGGCGAGAACGACTAACTCGTTCTGAGCAGCAAGGCCATTGATAAAGAGTGATTCACCATCGAAGCTTGAGATATCGATCGCTGCGCCATTGAGTGTTGCGGAGAGGATCTTGTTACCAGCGACATCGATGAAGGTGTTGTAGCCAGGAGTAGTGCAGGTAAAGGTTGCAGTTGTGCGGGCGATGAAATGTTCGCGACCAACGGTCAGATCGAGATGGACTCGATAGGTATCGATGGCGAGATGGCGAGCGCGTTCTTCCGCTTCAGTGCGGGTGAGATTCAAGCCTGGCACAGTGACTCCTTTGAGGAATGAGAACTAATTCGTGGGACAGCAAGGGAGTAACCTACCCCTGTGACTGAAGTTGTGCGCCCTGTAAATCGCAGTTATCGATTACGTGGAGACCGTGCAACAGGGGCGCAGAGCGCAGCCTATGAAAAGCTCTGGCCGGTCTATGGCTTGCCACCTCAAGGCTTGATCGATCCGATCGCAATCTTCCCGAATAGCACTTCGCGGATCATGGAGATCGGTAGCGGTATGGGTGAGGCGACAGCCCAGATCGCAGCGCACTTTCCTGATATTGGATTTCTTGTCGTTGAAGTACACAAGCCAGGACTTGGGTCATTGATGAACCTCTGCGATAAAGCGGGGACTACTAACGTCAAGGTGATTGAAGAAGATGTCCACCTTGTCTTGCGAGATTCAATTCCAGATCAAACACTTGATGCGATCCATCTTTACTTCCCTGATCCTTGGCCGAAGAATGGCCACCATAAGCGGCGCATCGTGCAGAGCGAATTTCTTGAATTGATCCATCCAAAAATTAAAGATGGTGGCTATATCCATATCGCAACTGATTGGTTCCCTTATGCCCAGTGGATCCAACGAATTTTTGGAGCGAGTGAATTATTTAGCGGGGGAGTGATCGAGCGACCAGAGTGGCGTCCGATCTCAAAGTTTGAGGGACAGGGCTTGCGCAAGGGTCATATCGTCACCGATATGAAGTACTTCAAGAAGTAGTTTTAGATCGAACCCTTGGTCTCGTAATTTCCGACCATGGTGATACGTCGAATATGTCGCTCATCTTCTGAGAATGGTTCAGCGATAAAGGCATCGACCATCTCTAAGCAGAATTCAGGAGTATGCATCCGTCCGCCGATAGCGACGACATTTGCATCATTATGTTGGCGGCCCAGTTTCGCAGTCTCAATCGACCAGGCAAGGGCGGCACGAATGCCCTTCACCTTATTTGCGGCGATCTGTTCACCATTGCCAGAGCCACCCAAAACAATTCCTAGTGAGCCAGGCTCTTGTGCGACCGCTTCAGCGGCGGGAATGCAGAAGACTGGGTAATCATCGAGTGGATCAAAGGTATGTGGACCGTGGTCAACAACTTCATGTCCCTGCGCTTCAAGGTGCTTGATAATGACCGCTTTGAAGTCGAGGCCGGCATGGTCGCTTCCAATATGAATTCTCACGGGGATATCTTCTTACAAAAGCGAGTGGAAATGAGAGAGGCGCTCACCGGGGAAGGGTGAGCGCCTCTCAAGGCTGGATAGTTAATTAGCCATTTGTTGATGGAGCAGTGGTTCCAGTTCCTGGAGCACCTGCTGGTCCGTGGCCATGGCCACCGCGACCCATTCCACCGAAGCCACCTTGGCCTGGTGTTGAATTGACGTGAGCAGTTACACGAGCAACTGTGTTCGCCTTCTGAGTTGTTGCTTGTGCAGCGGTGAGCTGACCGGCAGTGACAGCGGCATCAATCTCTTTATTCTCAAGTGCAACGAGTGCATCGATGAGAGCCTGAGTCTTTGATCCAGCGATTGTTGCAAGTGACTTACCTGCTACGCGATCTGCCTTGAGTGTTGCAGCATCGATTCCTAGTGTTGAGAGGATCGCTGCATCTTCTGCGGCGTTATTTGGCCCACCGAGAGGTCCATGTCCACCACGTCCCATTCCACCAGCAGGTCCACCATTAGGTAGCGCTGGTTTAGCTGCATCAAAGGCTGCGATGATCGCAGTCTCTTGTGCTGCGGTAATTGTGCCCTTGGTGACAAGTGCATCAAGAACGCTCTTCAATGGATTAACACCATTTGCATTTGCCATACCGCCGATTGATGGGCGGGTAGTTGTTGTTGCAACTGACTTTGCTGAATGCGATGACGTTGCAGCTGATGCAACTCCGAAAGATCCAACTGTTACCGCAGCAGCAATTGCTCCGGCGACGAGTGATGTCTTCTTCATAGTGTTTCCTGTCCCTTACTTAGTTTTGTTATCACGGATACCTGGATGCCCTCACATCCCGATATCCGTAGATAACCGTCCATTCCTGCGAAAAGCTGTGTATGCGTCTGAGATGCTAGTGAGAGTTGCTGAGAACTCGGTGAGAGCCCAGCCGCCCCAGGCCGGCCACTCTCCGTGTAAGCCCATGAGTGCCAGCACTCTTGAGACGCTCAAAAACCAAGTTTCAAAATATACGAAGCGTGGTTTTCGATGCCACACCTAATTCCTGGTCGGGGGAGGCCCTCCATGAAGAAATACATCTATGCCCTATCTACGCTCGCTCTATTCACAGCTACAACCTTTGGGCTCACACCCCCGGCAGATGCGTCGCAACCAATCGCCAAGGCCGGCCGAGTCACCGCAGATCGCCCCAACACAATCTTGAATGGCCGCGGGGCGCCATCAACAGCAATCGGAATCGATGGCGACTTCTATATAGATATTGCCACTCTTAATTTTTATGGGCCGAAATTAAATAATCATTGGCCCGCGCCGGTATCTCTCAAAACAACGTCCGGCACTACTCCTGCCGTGGGTGCAACAGGACAGCAGGGTGCACCAGGCCCGCAAGGACCGCAAGGTCTTCAAGGTGTGCGCGGAGAGAAAGGTGATGTTGGTGCGCAAGGACCAACTGGTGCAGAAGGAACTCCTGGAGCGCAAGGCCCAGTCGGACCAGCAGGACCTGCGGGACCAACCGGACCACAAGGACCAGCGGGTCCAGCAGGAAGTAGTAGTGGTGGAAGTTCTGGAACACCAGGACCTGCAGGTCCAACTGGACCAACGGGCCCAAGCGGCCCTGCTGGCCCAAAAGGTGACACCGGTGCAACGGGAGCAACTGGTGCAACGGGACCACAAGGTTTGCAAGGTGCAACAGGAGCAACTGGCGCTACTGGTTTAACTGGACCGACTGGTGCAACAGGTCCCGCTGGTGCAAAAGGTGACACCGGATTAACAGGTCCTGCAGGTGCAACAGGAGCAACAGGTCCAACAGGATTAACTGGACCATCCGGTCCTGCAGGTGCAACAGGTGCGCAAGGAATTAAAGGTGACACCGGATTAACTGGTGCTACTGGAGCTACCGGTCCTGCCGGTCCTGCAGGTGCAAGTGGTGCAACCGGTTCTCAAGGCTTGCAAGGTTTGAAAGGTGACACCGGAGCCACCGGAGCAACTGGTCCTCAAGGATTGAAAGGTGACACTGGCGCGACTGGAGCAACTGGACCTCAAGGTTTGCAAGGCGCGAAAGGTGACACCGGAGCAACCGGAGCAACTGGCCCAACTGGCCCGACTGGTCCTCAAGGTTTGCAAGGTTTGAAGGGCGATACCGGAGCTACTGGAGCAACTGGGCCTGCAGGTCCAACTGGTGCGACAGGACCATCAGGAATCACAAAAGTGACCTACGGCCAAATCCATTTCAACAATCTTGCGGGAAATGTTGGAGCCACTGCAACTTCTACATCAAGCATTGTTCTTGCAGCAGGAAAAATTTTCTACCTGACTGCTTTGATTCACGGGCACCAACCAGGCTCAAATTCATCGACTGTAATTCAATTGAATTTGGTCCCACTTATTACTTCTGACAGCGGAAGCCTTCCATCGACTCCGTATGTGGATTACGTAATAGGAAATGGCCAGTCCTTGAGAACGCCGGATCCAGATTATGAGCAAGATATCGAAGCAAAACTCTTAATCGATAACAGTGCAGGCACTGGGACAATTCGCGTGAGCTTCCAGATATCAATCGGGGGCGGCGGGCAATTTGTCGCTAACGGTTCATATTTTCTTCAAGAAGTATCCCAAGTGGTGAAGTCGGATATGCCGTAGCTAAAAGAATGGAGCGGGTGACCGGGATCGAACCGGCATGGCCAGCTTGGAAGGCTGGGGCTC
>DAINZB010000038.1:0-10917 GCA_036749135.1 Candidatus Nanopelagicaceae bacterium
TGGATACCAACAACCAAATCTTCAGCGAAGATTTCGAGTGAGCATTCGATCAAAACCTTCTCAGCAAATGGATCGCCGACCTGAACCGCAGGACGCTTCGTTGGCTTAGAGGTATTAAATGTTTCCGAGGCGAGAATTGATGCACCGCCGATGCCATCGCCACCAGTCTTTGCACCGAAGAGAACAACAAGGTTGCCAGCACCATGTGCTTGTGCCAATTTAATATCTTCGTGGCGCATAACGCCCACGCAAAGTGCATTTACTAATGGGTTTCCGGCATAGGTCTCATCAAAGACGATCTCGCCACCAATATTTGGTAGGCCGAGACAGTTACCGTAACCGCCAATACCAGCGACAATGCCAGGCAATACTCGCTTGGTATCAGGGGCATCAGCCTTACCGAAACGGAGTGGATCCATCACAGCAATTGGTCGTGCTCCCATAGTAAGAATGTCACGAACAATGCCGCCCACACCGGTGGCCGCACCTTGATATGGCTCAACAAATGATGGGTGGTTATGGGATTCAGCCTTGAAAGTGACTGCATAGCCCTGGCCGATATCAACAACACCAGCGTTCTCACCGATACCTACTAAGAGCGCATCAGACTTTGGCGCCTTCTCACCGAACTGCTTGAGATGAACCTTGGAAGATTTATATGAACAGTGCTCAGACCACATCACCGAATACATTGCGAGCTCTGAGCCAGTTGGACGGCGACCGAGGATGCCTTTGATCTTCTCGTATTCGTCAGCTTTGAGACCAAGTTGTTCAAAGGGAAGTTCGAAATCTGGTGTGGCTGCTGCATTGGTGACGGTATCGAGGGCCATTACTTCACCATCGCGTTCAAAACAGAGGTGAAGAAGGTCAAGCCATCTTTACTTGGACCAGTAAGGAGATCAATCGCGTGCTCTGGGTGTGGCATTAAGCCAACAACATTTCCGCGCTTGTTGGTGATTCCAGCGATCGCATCACGAGATCCATTGGGATTTACTCCAACATAACGAGCGATCACGCGACCTTCTGATTCGAGTTCATGGAGAGTTGCATCATCACAGTTGAAGTTTCCTTCAGCGTTCTTCATGGGGATCACAATCTCTTGACCAACGCTAAAACCATTAGTCCACGCTGTTGTGTTGTTCTCAATCTTTAACGTCTGATCGGTGCAGAGGAAGTGCATATCAGCGTTGCGAGTAAGTGCTCCTGGCAACAAGTGCGCTTCAGCAAGTACTTGGAAACCATTACAGATTCCAAGAACTGGGAATCCGTGCTCTGCCGCAATAATGATTGATTTCATGATCGGTGCCTTGGCCGAGATCGCACCACAGCGCAGGTAATCGCCATAAGAAAATCCACCAGGAAGAACTACGGCATCAACATGCTTGAGATCATCAGATCCATGCCAGAGTGAAACTGGTTCAGCACCGGCGTATTCAACCGCGCGCGCTGCATCGCGATCATCAAGTGTGCCTGGGAAGGTGACGACTCCAACCCGCATTACTTCTCAACCTTTACAACGAAGGTCTCAATAACGGTATTTGCAAGGAACTCTTCAGCGGCCTTCTCGACATCAGCGAGCATCGCTGGTGTTGGTTCGCCAGCAACTTCGATCTCAAAGCGCTTTCCCTGACGGACTGACTGAGCAAAGGTAAAGCCAAGGCGTGGGAGCGCATTGCCAACAGCTTGTCCCTGAGGGTCCAAGATCTCTGGCTTCAACATAACTTCGACGACGATCTTTCCCATTTACAGCGCCTTTCCAGTGAGCAGCGTGAAAGCTGAGTTGTAACGCTCTTGCGTCTTTGCAACAACATCATCAGGTAGAGCAGGTGGGGTGCTATTGCGATCCCATCCTGAGTTCAATAACCAATCGCGAACGAATTGTTTATCGAAAGAGGATTTGGATTGGGCATCCCAGAAGCGAGAGGAATCCGGTGTTAAGGCCTCATCGCCTAGGCAGATATTACCCTCTTCATCGATTCCGAATTCAAACTTGGTATCGGCGAGAATAATTCCGCGCGTCGCGGCGTAATCATGTGCGCGGGTATAGAGCTGGAGCGTTAATTCACGGAGGCGTTCTGCGGCGGCATATCCAACAATGTCAGCGGCACGAACGAAATCAATATTTTCATCGTGATCGCCCATCTCGGCCTTGGTCGCTGGTGTGAAGATCGGCTCTGGCAACTTATCGCCATCTTTGAGACCTTCTGGCAAGAGGATTCCGCAGACTGATTGTGTCTTCTGATATTCGACCCAGCCGCTGCCGGTGATATAGCCACGTGCAACACATTCAATGGCAAACATCTTCAGTGGTTTCACAAAGACGGCACGACCAGCAACTTCGGCTGGAACTTCTGTTGTGATGATGTGGTTCGGGACAATATCTTGTAAGAAGTTAAACCAGAACGATGAAAGTTGGGTAAGTAGGACGCCCTTGTTTGGAATCTCAGTTGGAAGAATGTAATCGAAGGCAGAGATGCGATCTGAGGCAACGATTAATAAATTGCCAGAGTCATTGGTATAGAGATCACGTACTTTTCCGGAACGCAGGTGCTTCCAACCTGCAATCTCGCGCATTATCGAATAGCGCCAGGTCGGTACTGCGCCGCCGCAGCATGAGCGGATGTGATCGCGCCAATGCGATCAACAACTCGCTGAGTTTGTGCATGAGCATCACCGGTGAACTCCAGTGGCTTCGCTAAGAGCGCTTCAAGCTCACGCTTGTTCAATGGAATACGAGAATCCGCAGCGATCGCATCGAGCATGGTGTTTGGCTTGCCAGCGCGAATGCCAAGCGCAGCAGCAACAGCATGTTCTTTAATGACTTCGTGCGCTTCTTCACGGCCAACGCCGGCCTTTACTGATGCCATCAAGATCTTGGTAGTCGCAAGGAATGGCAAGTAACGAGTGAGCTCTGCGGCAATCACATCTGGGAAGGCGCCAAACTCGTTCAGCACTGTGAGGAAGGTTTCGATCAAACCATCAATTGCGTAGAAGGCATCAGGCAGAGCAACGCGACGGACAACGCTGCAAGAGACATCGCCCTCATTCCATTGATCGCCAGAGAGTTCGCCAACCATCGATGCATAACCACGCAGCACTACTGCAAGGCCATTTACGCGCTCACAGGAACGAGTATTCATCTTATGAGGCATCGCTGATGAGCCGACTTGGCCGGCCTTAAAACCTTCAGTAACAAGCTCGGCGCCTGCCATTAAGCGAATCGATGTTGCAAGTGATGATGGTGATGCTGCAATCTGAACGAGTGTTGTGACGACATCGAAATCAAATGACCGTGGATAGATCTGACCAGTTGAATCAAGCACGCGATCAAAGCCAAGGTATCCAGCAACTTCTTTTTCAAGTGCAGCATGTGCTTGTGATGAGCCGAGTAGATCGACTGAATCTTGTGCGGTGCCGACTGGACCCTTGATGCCACGGATTGGATAACGTGAAATTAAATTATCAAGACGCTCATAAGCGAAGAGAAGTTCTTCAGCAGCTGATGCAAAGCGCTTACCAAGTGTGGTGATCTGTGCCGGAACATTATGTGAACGACCAGCAATTGGTTGATCAATGTAGTGAGTTGCGTGGTTTCCAAGCATCGCAAGAGCAGCAACGACGCGATCGCGAACGAGTACTAATCCATCCCGGACCTGCATCGCCTCAATATTTTCAGTGAGATCACGTGAAGTCATACCGGCGTGAATTGCTTCGTGCCCTGCGAGTGCGTTGAACTCTTCAATGCGAGCTTTAACATCGTGACGAGTCTGCTTCTCGCGGGCATCGATAGAAGCGAGATCCACCTTTGCGATCACCGCTTCGTAATCGGAGATTACCTTCGCATCAATCGCGTGACCAAGATGTGATTGGGCCTTCATGACTGCGATCCAGAGTCGACGCTCTGCGATGATCTTCTGTTCTGGGCTAAAGATTGCGCGCATCGCCGCCGATGCATAACGATCCGCGAGCAGGCTCATGGGGCAATCCTATCTTTCGACAGGTGGGTGAACGAATTACGCTCGGGTAGCGCCCTTTTTCAATGATTCCGCCCAGATTGAATAGAGAAGTTCTCGAGCCGAAGGCTGAACTATCAATTGGCCCCCGGATTCTGGGAAGAGGTCGACCTCTCCATCCTCATTGAGAGCGATACATCCACTCTCGTTGGCAATAAGTGCTGCGGCGAGATGATCGATTGGGCTAAATCGGTGGATTACTGCGCCGATTCCATAATTCGCAGAGACGGATGTCAAAGTTAATGTCCCAGCACCCATAATCCTCATGGTGCAAAACTTTTCATGAAGAGCATCAAGGAATTCCATGAGGCCTGGCCATGGTTGTGACCCAGCGAGTTCAGTGAGAACTACTCGACCAGCTAATGGATTCTCTGAGAACACCTGATCAGCAAGTGAAATACGCTCACCATTAATGTGGGCGCCTCCGTCTTTGATTGCAGTGAAGATCTTATTTCGCCATGGATCGATCGTGGCTGCGACTAATGGCTCTCTTCCAACTGCAAGAGCTAATGAGAATGAGCTCCACGGTGTTCGGTTTGCAAAGTTGGTTGTGCCATCAACTGGGTCGACATACCACGTGGGTGTAAGCAGATCGGACTCTCCACCAAATTCCTCACCGACGATGTTGTGATGTGGAAAATTCGCGAGGATCACTTCTCGAACATGTTGCTCAATAAAGGTATCAACTTCAGTGACGAGATCGGCGGCATTGACTTTTATCGAAATTTTTCCTGGTGTCATCATCTGACAGATCATCAAAGCCCACGCTGCTAAGGATTGAGCTACCTCTGATGCTCTCTCTAGATTTAGTGAGTCTGCCGCGGAACTATCTGCGAAGACATCTTCCAACAAGGCGAGCTGATTACTCGTTACCGAATCTATTCCGATCGCCTTCGCCCAGCGCATGGTTGGTGCATCATCGACGGTCCACGCTGAAACTTTCAGATCGAGAGCGTGCATTGACTCCACCTTCGCGCGATCCCAATAGGAATAGTGGGCGTTCACAAATTCAGGCTTTACTTCGCTGACTAGTGAAAGATCTAGCTGTTCTGTTGAATTCCACGGCAACCAGATGCGCGCAGTTGTAGAACGTGATCGAATCAATCGCATGGCTTCTAAATCGCCACACCAGATAACACGTTCGGCAGGAAGTTCCATCGATCCTACGACTTCAAAGGCGGCGAGAGCATGCTCAGCGGTATCCATATCAATCATGACTGCGCACGTGGATTCCCGAAAGAGCTGAAGGGTCTTCATCAATGTAGGAATGCGTAGATCGCCAAAACCAAGAGATTCAATATCGTCAATCGCGAGTTCTGAGGCCTTAACGGGATATCCCCACAACCTTTCAAGAGTTGGATCATGGAGAACTACAACAGTGCCATCACTAGCTTGTCGTATATCAATTTCTACGATATCTGCTCCGCAATCAATCGCAGATTGAATTGCAGGAATCGTATTCTCGCGGAATCTCGAGCTATCTCCTCGATGAGCAACCTTCAGGGGACTTTTCATAGAATTAGTGAACGAGATTTCCATTGATATACCGGAGAATTTTCTTGACGCCAACATGGACGCGATCTCCGGTTTGCGGAATTCCTTCATTCATAAATACCCGGAAAATTCCTTCAGCACGCGCAATGACTACTTCATAGAAGTGTCCACGAGGAATCACGAGTTGAACTGTACCTTCACGTGACCCTTCAAAGTAGTGAGAACTGACAACTACATCCTCTGGACGAATTCCTACAAGGCCTGGACCCGGAATAACTTGGCCATCGATGAAATCTCCTTCAAATTTATTGAGAGAGCCGATAAAGGAGGCAACATATTCTGTTGCTGGGTATCGATAGAGATCGTGCGGAGTTGAGAATTGTTCAATCCGACCTGAGTTCATCACTGCCACCCGGTCAGATATCGAGAGCGCTTCCTCTTGATCGTGGGTCACGATCACGGTGGTAATTCCAAGGCGACGCTGGAGCTCTCGAATATCTTCACGGACCTTCTCGCGTAATTTCGCATCCAAGTTACTGAGCGGCTCATCCAACAGAAGGATATCGGGCTCTTGAACAAGGGCTCTGGCCAGTGCCACACGTTGTTGTTCGCCGCCAGAAATCTGACCTGGGCGAGAATCCTTGTGATGAAGGAGGTTTACGAGTTCGAGTGCCGCTTCTACCTTCTCGTTGATTTCAATCTTGCTTAAACCCTTGATCTTCAATGGGTATGCGACATTTTTTGCAGCGCTCATATGAGGCCATAGGGCATAGTTTTGGAAGACCATGGCACTTGGGCGCTTATCTGGTCCGAGGTTGGTCACATCCTTACCTGCAAGGACGATCTGGCCTTCATCTGCCTGTAAGAAGCCCGCGATCATTCGTAGCGTTGTTGTCTTGCCACATCCTGAAGGACCAAGGAGTGAGATCATCTCCCCTTGTTCTACAACAAGGTGAAGATCATCGATGATGACGCGCCCGCCTAGGACTTTTTTCAAACCACGTAACTCAAGTCCCATATTTTCGCTCTCTCTACTCATTTCAGTTGGAATCCTTCAGCTAGTTGTCCACCCATGATGTGTTTGCGCGCAAGACCTAAAAGGAGAACTGATGGGAGCGCAAGAAGCAGTGAAAAGACAGCGGCGACTTGGATCGGATAGTTCTGCACAAGTGAGTACATCTCAGTCGGCATTGTATAAATATTTGGAGCACCGACTAAATAAGTTCCTTGAGCTTCATCGAATGAGGCGAGGAATGACATCACGATTGCAACAAGGATGCCCGGCATCGCCATGCGAAGTGTGATTGTGCGAAAAACGGTGAATTTGCTCGCCCCGGCATCACGTGCTGCTTCCTCTAAATTCTTAGGGACAGCAGCAAAAGCGGCTGCAGGAATCCAGGTCATATAGATAATGGTTCCAAGAAGTTGAACAATGATGACTCCCATGATGGTCCCCATGAGATTAAGTGCATAGTAGAGAGTCGCGATTGCGGCGAAGAGACCGATCTTTGGAAAGGAGTTCGCTGAGAAAATTCCGACCATGAATGTTTTGCGACCGAAATAGTTCATTCGTCCAGCTGCATATGCGGCAGGGAGACAGATAACCATGCTCAGAAGTACAACTATCGGACTAATAAGAAGCGAGTTTCTAATAGCCGTCTTCAAAGCTGAATCTAGAAAAACCTTGGACCACCATTGAAGTGTGATGCCATTCGGATATAGATGAGGGTATGTCCATCCTGACGTGAAAGCATGCAGGGCGAGCCATACAATTGGGCCCAAAATAAAGAGCGCCAAAATGGCAATAAAGGCATTAATGGCGAAACGGCCAAGATTCAATCTCTTCATTTACAGTCTGCCGCTTTCACGTGCACTCTTCACATTCGACCATACATATGAAATAGCGATACCTGACGCAATAAAGAAGACGATAAAGGCCATAACGAGAGATTGTTGTGGGCGGTTGTATGAACCAAAGAAGTTTGAGATTTCAACACCGAGCATCGTTGGTTGATTAGGTCCTAGGAAGAGCGGAATCGTAAATGAGCCAAGAATTCCAATCGCTGTAAAAGAAGTTGCGATGATGATTGGAGTTTTCGCTAAGGGAATCAAAATATTAAGGATAACTCTTGCGCCAGATGCACCGCAGTCTCGAGCGGATTCAATGAGGGCATCTGGAATTGCCTGCATCCCTGATGAGACCATCAAGATTGCAAAGGGTAAAGAAGTCCAGACCGTCCCAATCACAATTGCAGATGGAGTCGATGTGAGAGTTGGAAAATTTATACCAAATTGAGAGAAGAACGATCTCATAAAGCCATCGCCACCATAAAAGGTATGGATTGCCCACGCAGAGATGACCACAGGGACAAAGAGTGGCACGATCGATAACGTCACCAGGATCGATGCTTTGCGCCCGCCAATGAGTCGCTGATAGAGCGCCACCGATAGGGCGAGGAGAACAACAAGAATTGTTGAAAGCGCCGTTACAAAGATTGTGAGGCCAAGGTCTCCTAGGAAGCGTGAATCATGGATGACATCCTGATATGCCGAGAGTGTTCCCCACCAATGATTCTTTCTATGTATCTGCTGACCAATGAGTGAGACAACGCGATTTGGTCCAGAGGTAAAACCTAAACTGAAGGTGAGTCCAATAAGAATTGGCAAGCCAACAAAGACAAAAACCAATAAGAGCGGTGGCAATGACATTGCCAGCCCAAGCAGAGAAGGCCCTCCGCTATTTTTTGCGAAGGACCTTCCCTTACTTCTTTTACTAAGAGAGATCACAAGTTAATTCTTGTTATCAGTCTTACTTGCCTGGGACTGTTGAAGCCCACTTGCTCTTGAGATCATTAGCATTCGCGCTGAGGTAGCCAGGGCGAAGGTTCTGAATATCGACTCCCTTGAAGGCAGCTGTAGCTGTTGCATCGAGCATGTTCAATGGAATAACTGGGAATCCATTAAGAGTTCCGCTCACGATCAAGTTCTGTGCAGCTGGTGAAAGAACCCAGTTTGCAAGAAGGCGTGCGCCAGTCTTATTTACTGAGCTATTTGGGATTCCGAGGTATGAAGCGCCACCAGTGAGTGATGGATTTGAGATCTGGGTGACCTTGATTGAAGCAGGCATGGTGCCAGCCTTGAGCGCTGAAGCGAACTGATCAGACCATACTGTTCCCATATCGACGAGGCCAGTTGCAAGGTCAGTAAGAGTTTCAGCGTTATTAGCTGGGTAGGTGCCGTTCTGGCCATATGTGTACTTGTTCAACTGGCGAAGTGTCTCGAGACCCTGTGCCCACTTTGATTCAAGATCAGGAGCTGCCTGCTGAACGAGTGTGTTGCGATCTGCGTTGGTTAGGTACTTATCGACCACAGTCTGAACAAATGAGTAACCGCTTCCGCCACCACTTGGTGCGTTGTATGTGAACTTACCTGGGTGAGCCTTGATCCACGCCAAGAGATCATCAAGTGTTGCTGGTGGTGTTGTTACATTCTTAGAGTTGTATGCAAGAAGAACTGATGAACCACGATATGGGATACCACCCTTACCAGCAGCAAGTACAGTCTTATTTACATCCTTGATATTTGGAAGAAGTCCAGCATTTGGGCGATAAAGAAGGCCAGCTGCACCGAGTGTTGTTACAAATCCACCGTCGATAAGGTCGACACCTGGATCCTTGTGAAGAACTGCAGCGGCAGTGATCTTCGCAGTCTCTTGTGCATCGTGATCGCCATGAAGGTCGAAGGTGACGTTGACGTCATAACCTGGGTATGCAACCTTGAACGCTGGGACCAAGGTCTTGACCCATAGGTCTTGGATATTTGTATCTGCAGAGATATAAACCTGAATTGTTTGGCTTGCAGCATGTGAAGCTGGGACTGCGAGTCCAAGTGCGATTGAAGCAGCTGCAACAACAGCAAGCGACTTCTTCATTGTGATCTTAAGCAAGAGATTCCTCCATGTGAATATAAATATAGGTAGTGGACCTAGTGGGGGAATCATTACTAGTGACAGTCTGAATTTGGTAAACAACAAACATGTTTGAGGTGAACGAGAGCCAAACTAATAAAGACTGGTTGTGTGATTAATTACCTTTTTCGGCAATCGAAGCGTTCAGGGCGATATCACTGCGGTAATGGCTGCCATGGAGTGTGATTCCGGAAATAACCCGATAAGCCTTGTCACGGGCTTCGGTGAGATCAGCTCCCATTCCGGTCACTGTCAGGACTCGGCCGCCAGAAGATTTCAGGACTGTGCCATCCATCGTGGTGCCTGCATGGAAGACATCAGAACCTTCGACTGGGTTGATTCCCATAATCGGCTCACCAGTTTTTGGTGAGGCCGGATAGCCTTCAGATGCAAGGACAACTGTGACAGCAGATTCTTCGGACCAGATCAACGGTGGATGATCCTTGAGATCACGCGTCGCTGCCTTTAAGAGTAATTGTGCGAGTGGGGTCCTCAATCGCGGAAGAAGGACTTCAGTTTCCGGATCACCGAATCGTGCATTGAATTCAATAACGCGGGTTCCCTTGGTGGTGAGTGCGAGTCCGGCGTAGAGCAATCCAACGAATGGAGTTCCGCGCGCGGCCATCTCAGCGATCGTCGGCTTTAAAACATTTTCTAAAGTATCTTCGATGATGTCATCGGGCGCCCATGGCAATGGTGAATATGCGCCCATGCCGCCAGTGTTTGGTCCAAGATCGCCATCGTATGCACGTTTGAAATCTTGAGCAGGTTGCATAGCAAGAATATTTTTTCCGTCAGAGATTCCAAAGAGGGAAACTTCTGGACCATCGAGAAATTCTTCGATCACAACGCGAGGGCTCAGTAGCGCATGCTCAAGAGCGGCGGCGCGATCATCGGTAACAACAACACCTTTACCTGCAGCAAGGCCATCATGCTTCACAACGTAAGGAGCGCCGAAGGCATCGAGTGCGTGCTCGATCTCTTCGCGGTTGGTGCAGGTGAAACTCTTTGCAGTTGGAACACCAGCATCGCGCATTACCTGTTTTGCGAAATCCTTTGATCCTTCAATTGCTGATGCCGCTTGTGAAGGACCGAATACTGGGAATCCTGCTTTACGGAGATCATCAGATAGTCCTTGTACCAATGGCTTCTCCGGGCCGATAACAACGAGATCGATCTCGAGCGATTCGGCTAATGCGATAACTGCCGCATTGTCATCAGTATTTGTTGCATGACATGTCGCAATCGCTGCGATACCGGGATTGCCCGGCGCAACATGGAGTTCTTCTAGCGAAGGATCTCTCTTCAGAGCTGCGGCGAGTGCATGTTCACGCCCACCAGAGCCGATTAGGAGAACCTTCAAATGAGGGACCGAACTGAGATGGTCTGATCGCGACCTGGGCCAACACCGATCGCTGACATTGGAGCGCCAGAGATATCTTC
>DAINZB010000039.1:0-3824 GCA_036749135.1 Candidatus Nanopelagicaceae bacterium
TTGTAATTCATCAACTCATCGACAGCGCCGCGATCCAAGACTTCTTTCGCCCAGATATCAAACTCTTGGGACCAGCCAGGAGGCGTCGCATTGATGGAGAAATCTCGAAGGAATGGGAGTCCATGGGTCATAAATCCGCTTCCAATAATCATGACACCTTCGTCGCGCAGTGGAGCTAACTTCTGTCCAAGTTTAAAAAGTTTCTCTGGATCAAATGTCGGGATCGACATCTGAATCACAGGAACATCGGCTGCCGGATACATCTTCATTAATGGAACATAGGCGCCATGATCAAGACCTCGGCGATGCTCAACAACAGGTTCGCCGATGACTGCCTTGATTCGTGCCGCTAACTCAGGTGCAACCGGTGCTGGATATTGCAATTGGTAATACTTCGGAGCAAACCCACCAAAGTCATAGATCAATGGTGTTCCAGGTTCGGTAGAACTTAATGAGAGTGGAGCAGATTCCCAGTGGGCGCTCACCATCAAGATCGCCTTCGGTTTTACGAGTTGAGAGCTCCAGGATTCAAGCTGGCCACTCCAGATTGGGTCATCAAGTAACGGTGGAGCGCCATGGCCAATATAGAGCGCTGGTGCTTTAATCCCTGAATCTGTGGTCATGCGATGAGGATATTACAATTTAGTTGAATATTCAACTAAATTCATTAACCACCTATTCGTGCGATTCGACTGCGCGCAACCTCCTGGCTCGGCGACTCTTTGCCGAGCGTCCAGGAGAGCGCTGCAAGGAGATACTTCGTTGTCGTTACCCAAGCTCGACTTACCTGCTTGAGTCCCAAAATGGAACGTTGCTGTGGGGTCAGTGTATAAACCGCGCTCTTTGCAAGGAATCGATAGAAGAGCAATGGCGCGCTACCGAGAGGTGGCTTCATAATAAATCGAACGACATCAGCAGTATGTTCCGATCGGGCCAACTCGTGAGCAGCAAATCCATCCATCGTTGCCGTTAATTCTGCGCGACTTAATGGCGCCTCTTTCAATCCGAGTCCAACGGCGCTCTTCGCCCACTGTCTCACATATTCATCTCCATCTGCGAATTCTGGGTTGAATGCAAGATGGGTCTCTAGGAACGAATCTGTGAAAGCACAATGAACCCATAATAAATATCTGGGATCAGATGCTTTGTATGGTGCACTCTCCCCTGATTTATTGGTGTAGTCACCAGTAACTCGTTTGTGCATCTCATTGACTCGCTGCGCTTCGCGCTCAATCGCTTGGGTAGAGCCAAAGGTTGTAATGGTTAACCAGCGTGATGTTCCAGCAAGTCGACCAAGTGGATCACTCTCATATCGAGAATGTTCTGCAACACCAGTGAGAGCTGCGGGATGAGCCGCTTGTAATAAGAGCGCTCGAACTCCACCAACGAGCGTTGCAATATCCCCATGAACTTTCCATACTGGGCTATCGACGCCAAAGAGTCCGGCATCATCACCAATCTCAATCTGCTTGACCCAATCAGGTCGGCCATCAGGAGAACCTGAAACGATCTGACGAAATCGATTAGCAATCCTGCTCTTCACAAGGTGAACCTATTGCAAGAGTTAGAGCGTTGCGAATCCAGCTTCGAGAACATCAAGAGCGTCATGAAGAAGTTCTTCAGTGATCACAAGTGGTGGCAAGAAGCGGATGACATTTCCATATGTGCCAGCAGTCAGAATCAATACGCCATTTTGCTGGCAATACTTAATAACCTTCGCCATCGCCTCAGGATTTGGCTCTTTCGATCCTGGCTTGATCAGTTCGATCGCCTGCATAGCGCCACGCCCACGAACTTCACCGATCACAGAGTACTTAGCCATCATTGCATTGAGGCGAGTACTCAAGATTTCTCCAATGAGACGAGCACGAGCGACGAGACCTTCTTCTTCAATCGTTTCAAAGACGCCAAGCGCTGCTGCGCAAGCAAGTGGATTTCCACCGTACGTTCCGCCGAGTCCGGCAACGTGGCTCGAATCCATAACGTCAGCGCGTCCTGTGACCGCTGCTAATGGAAGACCCCCGCCAATTCCCTTTGCCGTTGTGATGAGATCTGGGACGACTCCCTCATCTTCACTTGCGAAAAGATGGCCAGTGCGAGCGAAGCCGGCTTGCACTTCATCGGCAATAAAGAGGATGCCATTCTCCTGTGAATATTTCTGAAGTCCTGGGAGGAATCCCTTCGGTGGGACGATAAATCCACCTTCACCCAAAATAGGCTCGATCAAAATCGCAGCCACATTCTTTGCGCCGATCTCTTTCTCAATCTTATGAGTGACATGATCGAGTGACTCGGCTGTGATATTCGCAAGATCGCCTTCATAACGATATGAATATGGCATTGGCATGCGATAAATCTCCGGGGCGAATGGTCCGAAGCCATCCTTGTAAGGCATGTTCTTTGCAGTGAGGGCCATCGTGAGGTTGGTGCGACCGTGATAAGCATGTTCAAAGACAACAATTGCCTGGCGCTTTGTGAAGTGACGAGCAATCTTGATTGCATTCTCGACCGCTTCTGCACCGGAGTTCACGAGCACCGACTTCTTCGCAAAAGTTCCTGGCGTGTTCTTATTAAGCCATTCACAAACTTCGATGTAATTCTCGTAAGGAGCGGTAGTGAAGTTCGTGTGAGTAAATTCTTGAACCTGCTTGATCACGCGAGCAACGACGCGAGGTGCGCTATTGCCAACATTCGTTACGCCAATACCTGCACCAAGATCGATGATCTGATTTCCATCGATATCCAAGAGAATCGCATCATGGGCCTTCTCAATAATGACCGGGATCGCCATACCGAGTCCACCAGAAGTCGCCTCTGTACGGCGCTTAAGCACCTCAGCTGACTTGGGTCCAGGAATAGCGGTAACTACTCGACGAACCTGCGGGACTGTATCTGTATCGATCATAGGTAAAGTCTAAAGCCACGGGGGCGGTGCAGCGCGCCGAGGAAAGTGAAGTTAGGCTTAACCTTATGAGCGAGTTACGAGCGAGCGCACCTCTTCTAGATGCCTACCTCTCCTACTTTGAGAGCCAGCGCACTCCATTCACCATTCCTGGGCACAAGCAGAAGGCGGCCCGACTCGACGCTGGTCTCGGAGCAATCGTCGACTCAGACACTCCTCTCTACGGTGGCTTAGATGAAATCAAGCTGACGAATCAAGTGCTCCGCCACTCAGAAGGCTTAGCTGCAAAACTCTGGGGAGCTGATTACGCGCGATTCTCGACTGGCGGATCAACTCATGCCAATCAAGCAATCATCCTTGCTCTCGGAAAACCAGGCGACAAGATTGCGGTCACTCGAACTGCTCACCGGTCAGTTCTCTCAGCGCTAGTGCTTGCTGGTCTTGAACCACTCTGGCTCTCACCTGAGATCGATGAAGCGACTGGTGTTCCGACTGGAATCTCTCTCAACGAATTTAAAAAAGTTCTCGATCAAAAGCCGATTGCGCTGCTGCTGACCGAACCTGGGTACCTTGGAACCATCTCCGATCTCCCCGCACTCATTCATGAGGCGCACCAACACAGTATTCCTGTCATCATCGATGCAGCATGGGGTGGACATTTTGGCTTCCATGAGAATCTCCCTCGCCATTGCATCCAGATGGGCGCTGATGCACTGATCACAAGTGTTCACAAAGCTCTCCCGGGATATAGCGCGAGTGCACTACTCGTTGCACAGGGAAAGTTCCTCAACCTTGCCAGAGTTGAACAATCCTTTGAAACGACCCACACCACTTCTCCTGCAGGTGCACCGTTAGCATCCATCGACGGAGTCCGTGCACTTCTCGAAAGTCGCGGCGATGAACTGCTCGGCGCGATGCTCGC
>DAINZB010000039.1:3924-8921 GCA_036749135.1 Candidatus Nanopelagicaceae bacterium
CGCGGTATCTCGATGCGCGATGCTTACTTTGCCGATACTGAGATGGTCTCAGCTGCGAACGCTCGTGGCAGAGTTTCCGCTGATCTCATCGCTCCTTATCCTCCTGGCGTAGCAGTTGTCGCCCCTGGCGAACTCCTTACGGAACAGATCATCGATGGTCTTGCCAAGTCAAAGGCGGCTGGCGTGCGCATCGCATATGCGACAGATGCGACCCTCGATAGTTATCGCGTCGTTAAGTAGGATCACCACATGGCATATATCGGAAATATGTATGGACCAGCATTTACCTTTCTTGGAGTTCCGTCCTGCGATCTAGACGTCCCTGAAAGTTATGCCGGCGCAGATGTCGTCATCATTGGTGCTCCGATTGATTCAGGTACCTCATTCCGCTCTGGTGCAAAATTCGGTCCCCAAGCGATTCGTGGAACCGATTACCTTCCTCACGATGGTGAACGCCCTCATATGGCGCTCCGTACCGATGGGCTGAAGGATCTCAAGGTTGTCGATGCTGGCGACTTGCTTATGCCACCCGATGATTTGGTGAAGGCGCTCAAACTTCTCGAAGAGGCGACTGAGAAGATCACTGCAAGTGGTGCGATTCCATTAGTACTTGGCGGCGACCACTCAATCACTTCGGCCGATGTTGTTGGAATTGCAAATAAGTTTGGCTGGGGCAAAGTCTCGATGATCCACTTCGATGCTCATGCAGATACCGGTGATACCCAAAATGGTTCACTAGTCGGTCACGGAACACCAATGCGTCGACTCATTGATTCTGGTGCAGTTCGTGGAGACCGTTTCCTTCAGCTCGGACTTCGTGGATATTGGCCTGAACCGGCAACTCTCGATTGGATGAGCAATCAGAAGATGCGCTCATATGAGATGACCGAGATTCATCACCGCGGTTTAAAGGCCGTGTTAGATGAATCCTTTACAACACTCACTGACGAGTGTGATGGCGTCTTCCTCTCTGTCGATATTGATGTTGTTGATCCAGGTATGGCACCCGGCACCGGTACACCAGAACCAGGCGGCATGACTTCGCGAGAACTTCTCGAAGCAGTGCGCCGAATCTGTATGGAGCTTCCTATAGTTGGTATCGATGTCGTAGAAGTTGCACCAGCATTTGATAGCTCTGATATCACCGCAATGCTTGCAAATCGAGTGGTGCTTGAAGCTCTCAGTGCAATTGCCTTCCGCCGCAAAGGTGGCGAGTACTCCCCGGTCCGTAATCTGCTCGACCGATAACCTGCGAGTTATAACGTAGCGAGGATTGCCTCAATATCGCTGACTTGAGTCCATGGGTTCACAATGGCGAATCTGAGAATCGGTTCACCTCGATGCGATGATGGCGTAACGAAACCAATCTGATCGGCCAGCAACTTATCGCTCCACGCTTGATAATCCGATGCACTCCATCCTGGGCGAGTAAAAGCCACGATAGAAAGATTTGGTTCGACTAAGAGTTTTAGGCGTGGATGGCTCTTGATCAACTCTGCTGCACTTCGCGCAACGGCCATCGTCTTATTCATCGCCTCTGCGTATGCATCAGTTCCATGTGTCGCGAGTGAGAACCAGAGTGGCAATCCACGCGAGCGTCTGGTTAATTGAATCGCATAATCTGATGGATTCCATTCACTCTCATCATTAAGAGTGTCGAGATATTCGGCATGCTGCGTATGGGCCTTCTTCGCTAACTCGGGGTTTCGATAGATCAAGGCGCAGGCATCAAATGGTGCAAAGAGCCACTTGTGTGGATCAACGATGAGTGAATCGGCCTTCTCAACTCCACTGAATTTTGGTTTGACTTCAGGTGAGCAGAGTGCAGCAAGTCCATATGCGCCATCGACGTGGAACCAAATTCCCCGCGAGTTTGCATAGTCGGCAATTCCATGAAGATCATCAATAATTCCCAAGTTCGTCGTTCCTGCTGTCGCAACAATCGCAAAGATGCGATGGCCGGCATGAGTTGATTCATATTCTTCAATGGCTTTTTGTGCTGCTACTCCCTGCATCACTCCCGATCCATCGGTAGCTACCTTGAGGACCTCAATATCCATCACATCTGCTGCGGATTGAATGGATGAATGTGCCTCACCGCTACATGCGACGACCCAACGAGTGACATCGGTAAAGAGTGTTCGCGCATGGTTTCGAGCAGCAACAAGTGCAGAGAGATTACCGATCGTTCCACCTTGGACAAAGACTCCCCCAGCACCTTGAGGCATACCGGCAAGATCACTGATCCAACGAAGTGCTTGATTTTCTGCGAAGACTGCACCTGCTCCCTCTAACCAAGAACCGCCGTAGAGGGCACTTGCACCGACAACAAGGTCAAAGAGGTTAGCTGCCTCTGTTGGCGCAGAAGGAATGAAGGCAAGGTAGCGTGGATGGTCTGTCGATATACAAGCTGGGGCAAGTACATCTTTGAATAGCGAGAGCGCCTTGCTTCCACCCAGGCCCTTTGCCGTAATGGTATTTCCAACGAGTGAATAGAGTTCTTCTGGACTCTTGGGTCCATCGAGTGGTGGATTATCTTTCAACCGAATAAGTGAGTAATCCAAAATCTCCTGGGCGAGCGCTTCAACATCTGGAGTGAACTCATGCATAGGTTTAGTCTGCCAGCAAAAATTAGGAAGCGCGCCAGCAATACCAGGCGACAACGCTCCGCATTCCTGCGAATTGATCACCCAACACGTGTAAGGCCTTTGGCTTGATCGGTTCAGCGTTCTTATGAAGGATGTCCCACCCACGTCGGACCGCCAGGTCATCGATCGGCCAGACATCGAGTCGACCCAATTGAAAGATCAGGAACATCTCAACTGTCCAACGACCGATACCGAAGAGCGGAAGTAACTCCTTGATGATCTCTTCATCATCCATGTATGAAAAGCGCTTGAAATGTACATCGCCTGAGAGAGTCGCCTGCGTGAGCTCATCGAGAGTTCGAACCTTCGCTCCAGTTAGGCCTACTGATTGGAGCTCCTTGAGCGATAATCGCCCAACCTTCTCTGCGGTAATCGAACCTCCACATTTCTCACTGAGTCTTCCGCCGATCGTTCGGGCGGCGGCAGAACTAACCTGCTGGGCAATCACTGCTCGCACAAGTGATTGGTAATTCGTCTGCTTAGGCTTCTCTAAGCCGAAAGTGCATGGCGCATACTCTTTTATCGCACGGCCAAAGACCGGATCAATCTTTGGAATACGTCGCTTTATTGCAGCGAGCTCGTTGGCTCGATCTGTCATTGCGTCCGATGGACTTTGTGATTAGCAGCCTGAGCGATTGGTCGAATAATCATCGAATCAACATTGAAGTGATCGGGAAGCATGACTGACCATCGAATTGCTTCAGCTACATCTTCTGCGACAAGAGGTGCGGCTACACCCTTGTAAACATTTTCAGCTTTTGCTGGATCGCCAAGACGGACAAGAGAGAACTCTTCAGTCTTCACCATGCCTGGGGCGATCTCAGTAACTCGAATTGGTTCGCCATTGAGCTCTAAGCGGAGTGTGCGGGCAAGTGATGTCTCGGCATGCTTTGCTGCCACATAACTGCCACCATTTTCATATGCCGTGTGTCCGGCTGTTGATGAGATGATGACAATGTGCCCCTTGCCATTCTTTCGAAGTACTGGGGTCAACGCCTTCACAACTCGCACTGTGCCGATGACATTGACATCATAGGTCTTTTTCCAGATTGCGGGATCTGAGTCCAAGACAGAAGATGCATCGAATGCACCACCAGCGCAGTTAATTAATACATCGAGGTTCTTCTCCGCGAACTCTGCTGCCAGAAGATCAACACTTGCTTGATCTGTTACATCTAGTGCGATGGTCGAAATCTTAGAATTCTTGGCAGCGAGCTCCTTGAGGCGATCAATTCGACGTGCAGCAGCAATGACATGAAAACCATTCTCAGCCAAGAGAAGTGCTGTGGCGGCACCGATTCCACTGCTCGCGCCTGTTACTACTGCACATCGTTCTTTACTCATGGGGCAAGCATAAGCGCGTGGACTAATTCTTGGTGCGCCCCGGTAAGACCTTTATATTCAATGGTCTCCGGGCTCATGGATCGGAGGGTTTCAGCAAATGCCGCTGCTTCATCTGGGCGACCCATAATCCAGGCGAGAGGTTCGGCTCGATTTCGAATCGTAAAGAGGATTGCTTCAGATTCAGTGCTTCGCGTGAGGGTTTGGCGCTCGGTCCTCCACCAGTATTCCTGCGGATCGCGATCCTGATGTATCGATTCAGGTTGATGAAGATCTGGCGTGGAGTGGAGTGACCAATTCTTACGCCATACCGGACGATCTGAAGTGATCTTGTCGAAGGTCGCAGTCATATAAGGCTGAAGAGCGTTGGGATAACCAGGTACTGGGGAGTGAATCCGATCGAGAGACTTCCCCATCTTCTCGGATAATTTCCACCGTGATGGAAAGAGAACTGCGCCAGCGATCAGAGTCCATTCACCATCAATTTTCTTGAGAACACAAAGATCTTCAGCTACCACACGAGTTAATTCAAGGAGGAGCTTTGGGCTGGAAAGATCAGCTTGGAATCCAGTCTCTTGATGAGTTACTGAATCTGGAGTAAAGGAATATTCACTCGAATGATATTCCTTGAGGTTGCTCACGATCAGACTCGCAAAGTAGTGAATCTCTGCATCATGCCCATCGACAGCGCCATAAACGACAGACTCAGCCTGAGAGATCAGAGAACTTCGTTCTTTGAGTTGAGGGGCGAGATCAACACCACCTTCAAGCCATAAAGAAGGTTCAAGAGTGCGAAGGCCCATCGCTAATTTGAATGGCTTCCCGTCGGTCGGCGGGCCATAGACATAATCACTCACGCGGCAATCATCTCGAAAAGATTTGCTGAGCGCTAGGCTGACGAGGTGTTGATCCTGTTGCCGCCCAGTGAGGGAAAATCCTCTCCAGAACGCGGAAAGAAACTCAATCTCAAAAACCTCTTCGGTTCACCGGATCTCACCGATATTCGTA
>DAINZB010000039.1:9021-10829 GCA_036749135.1 Candidatus Nanopelagicaceae bacterium
CACACCTGTTGGAATCATTGGATTCAGATCTGATTATCGACTGCCGATCCTCAACATATTCCGGTGTATGGATACCACCACACCACAAGACCGTTGCTGTACGGGTCTTTCAACTCAAAGGTGGCAAAAAATCGGTTATCACGCATATGTCTAAGAAGTATCGTGGCGAACTTGTTCGGCATCTACTCCAAAACTCTGCCCCTCAAACGGCTCAAGAACTCCATGCAATAGCCCGCGAGAAATTCACATGCGATCTGATTCCGGCAACTGGGATAAATCCCTCGTACCTCGATCTCCTGATAGAGAATTAAGCTTTAGCCGAGTCGCAGGTGCAGCGCTGGTCTTCTGAAAATGGCGCAAGAGCCTCTTCAATATGTTCACCGCAGCCAACCCAGGTGGCCTTTAAGCATTTTTCGCACTGAATAGGGCTGCACATAGAACTGCTCCTTGATCTCATTGGCTCTGACCGCATCCTAGATGCAAAAGGCTTGCAACCACTGATCAAAAGGGCGCTGACGCTTTAGTTGAAATTTCAACTAAATACCCCTATTGTTCACTTACACGAAATACGGTTCCCCCGTAAGAAAAGTTCAATTCGCATCTATGTAAAGGAATACACATGTCAGTACTTTCAACTTTGCCAGCAGGTTCATTCGCAATCGATCCATCACACAGCCGCATCGGCTTCAGCGCACGTCACGCAATGGTGACAAAGGTTCGCGGAGCTTTCAATGAGTTCTCAGGCACCGGATCACTCGCAAATGGCGCAGGTTCAGTTAATGTTGAAATCAACGTAGCTTCAATCGATACCCGTAGCGCTGACCGCGATGGTCACCTACAGTCTCCTGACTTCTTCGATGTTGCAAATTTCCCAAAGATCACTTTCGTCTCTACATCTGTTAAGGATTCTGGTTCTGACAAGGTTGTAGTCGATGGCAACATCACTATCAAGGATGTTACAAAGCCAATTTCAATCACCTTTGAATACACAGGTGCCGCTACCGACCCATTCGGTAACGCTCGCGTCGGTTTTGAAGGCGAAGCAGAGATCAATCGTAAGGATTTCGGTCTTACATGGAACGCTGCTCTCGAGACTGGTGGATTGCTCGTCTCTGAGAACATCAAGCTTGAGTTTGAAATCTCAGCTATCGCAGCTAAGTAATAAAAGCTTCTTAAAGTGCCCTCGAGAAATCGGGGGCACTTTTTTAATCTGTGAGACCTTTTCCTTCAAATATCTTTGGCGCAGCCTTTTCGACCCGACTCACTCGCGTCACTTCTTGCTTAGCCCCCATAAAGTGGAGCACATAGCCTCGCTGGCGTCCTGGGGTGAGCTTCTTAAACGCAGGTGTGAGACCACTGATCTTCTTCATAGCCTTGAGAACTTCGTCTGGTATTTCAAAGTCAGCCGCTTTCTTGACCGGTACCTTTGCTCCAGATTCTTCAACCGCAATCGCTTCGGCGATATATCTCTTGACCACGGGTTTTAACTTCTTGAGCTCAGCCATATTTTTAAATCTGATCTGTCGCCCTGATTGAACATTCGCCGTCTGTTGAATGAGCAACTTCTCTGGATCCTTCATGATCGCAGCCTTCAAGAAGAGAATTGCGAAGTACTCCTTGAACCCATGGAGCAGAAAGACATTTTTCCCATTGAGCGTATAACAAGGCTGACCCCACTTAAGTTCCTCAGTGAGACCGCTAGAAAGAGCAATCTTTCGAAGTTCAGCCATCTCTTCCGGCCACCTCACCTCTTTGCTGAGGGCAACATCCACACGCTTGTTCATGCGCTCAATCTATCTCAGGGGTAC
>DAINZB010000040.1:0-3253 GCA_036749135.1 Candidatus Nanopelagicaceae bacterium
GCCCAAGATGGTGACTCAACCGCTCAACTCCTTGGCGTTGCTATCCACGCACTTGCTGCACTTGTGATGAAGGAACCCGATCTCACCGCTGAATCTGCGATTGAGAAATTGACGAATGCCTGGGGAATCGTTGATCAGAATGTTGGTTGGTATAAGAGCGCACAACTTGAGAGCGCCTCTGAGATGTTACGTCGATTCTTCACCTGGAACTCTGCAAATAATCGAACGCTCATCGCTGCCGAACAAGATTTCTTTATTGAAGTTGGTCGGGCCGTTATAAAAGGCCAGGTTGATCGATTAGAGGCGAGCACAGATGGCAGCGCTCTCCATATCGTCGATCTCAAGACTGGCAAGAGCATCGCAACCAAGGTCGAGACCGATGAACATCGCCAGTTAAAGGCCTACCAACTCGCAGTCGTAATGGATGGATTCACACTCCCTGATAAGGAGCCGATCACTGATATCACTGTCAGCGGTGGGGCAGAGCTCCTCTTCCTTGCAAAAGATACTCAGAAGGTTGAATCTCAGAAGCAGCTACCCCTCATACGTGAAGAGGTCGTAGCCGATATCACCCAGATCGCCGAGGGTATGGCAGCCGCAACATTCACAGCGCGGGCAAATAAGCGTTGTTCTACCTGCCCTGTGGCTTCCCTCTGCCCATTACAGAGCGCTGGTCGGAGTGTGATCGAATGAGGATTGAACTCTCTCCCAATGCTGCACTTGTCGATGGCACGATCGTCTTGCAGAAAGAGATTCGCGCGATCGATATTGCAAAGGCGCTGGCAACTGCGGGAGCAAAATACTTAGAGCCGACAGCTGAGCAGATCGCGATTATTGAGTCAAAGCATTGGGGACCCACTGTCGTCATTGCGGGTGCTGGTTCAGGTAAGACCGAGACGATGACACAACGTGTTCTCTGGCTCGTTGCTAATGGCGTTGTCGAACCGAACCAGATTTTGGGTCTTACCTTTACCCGTAAAGCTGCTGGTGAATTAACCTCACGTGTACGACATCGCCTTCGCCAACTCCGTAAGGCAAGGCTGCTTCCAAGTGACCCTAGCAACTCCCAACAATCGATCGATATCGCTGTTGAGATTTCGACCTATCACTCCTATGCCGGACGCGTTCTCTCCCAACACGGAATCCGGATGGGCATCGATACCGAAGGTGAACCACTCGGTGAAGCTGCAGCATGGCAGCTCTTTAGTGAGACGGTCGCAGAATTTCCCGAGACGCTCTACCCGCTCGAGAGTTCACCTAACACAATCACCGATGCAGTGATCTCGCTTTCAACTCAAATTGCAGAACACGGTCAAAGTATTGAAGCAGTTCGCACTCATACTCAAGCGCTCTTAGATCAACTCGATACTGTGGATCCATCTACAAGTAATGAGGAGTATCGACGGGCAGTTCGCACAGTCCATGAACGACTCTCACTCCTGCCGATGGTTGAGGCGGCAGATCGCAAACGTCGAGAAGAGAACTTACTGACCTTTGATGATCATATGAGCCTTGCTGCGCAGTTGGTGCAGAGCATCGATGAAGTCGCGCAACTCGAACGTGCAAAGTATCGAGTTGTCTTACTCGATGAATATCAGGACACTTCCCAATCGCAGGTTCGATTCCTCTCTGCCCTCTTTGGTAGCCATACTGGTGAGGCCTTCGCTGTAACTGCTGTGGGAGACCCACTTCAGGCGATCTATGGCTGGCGCGGCGCATCAGCCGATACCCTCGAACGCTTCGCTGGCGATTTTCTTGGCGAGAGCAGCTCGGTCACTGCAGAGCGCTTCTCACTTCTCACATCGTGGCGTAACGATCAACGCGTACTCGATTTTGCCAATCAGATTGTCGATCAGATCTCGGTGATCTCAGGTGCGAAGGGTCGTGTTCGAAAGGTCGATCGACTTCAACTCAAGAATCAAGCAGAAGAAGGTCGGATCTTCGCCGGCCGCTACCTCACCGCTCGTGATGAGGCAGTTGCAATCGCATCTCACTTCGCCAGACTCTGGAACGATCCGCAGCGGTTGAAGCTCGATATTGAGAAGCGTTCTAGCTTTGCTGTACTGATTCGATCGAAGTCATATATTCCTGAGATAGAGGCGGCACTTCGCGAGCATGGACTTGATGTTGAAGTCGTTGGACTCGGTGGATTGATTCACATTCCAGAGATCGCCGACATCATCGCGCTCTTACGTACTCTGACATTTCCAGATTCTGGAACTTCACTGGCGCGTCTACTCGTTGGTCCACGACTTGCCCTCGGTCCTAAAGACCTTATGGCGCTCGGAAGATATGCCAGAGATATCACCGAGAGTTCTTCTCAAGGTCGATCACGTCGCTTAGAAGATATCCTCGAAAGTGGCGATATCGCATCGCTCGAGAATGATGACTTCGCTATCGGATCGATTATTGAAGCGCTCGACCTCATCCATAGCGCACCTGCAGATAAATTCTCACGTGAAGGTCTGCGCAGACTCATCGAGTTCTCTGAAGAGTTAGCGCTCTTACGTCGGGGGCTCCATGGTTCAATCACCGATTTACTCATTGAGGCTGAGCGATTCCTTCGCCTCGATATCGAGGTCTTAGTTCGTGATGGTTGGGAAAATGGTCGTCGCCATCTCGACGCCTTTATCGATGAAGCCGCTCGCTTCCAACGCAATGGCGGCACCCTAGGCGGCTTCCTACGCTGGCTTGAGGTAACCGATAAGCGTGAAGGTGGGCTAAAACCAGCGACAATCACCGTCTCTAACAAGGCAGTTCAGATTCTGACGATTCACACGGCAAAGGGTGCCGAGTGGGATCACATCGCAATCCCAGGGTTAGTGAAGGGGAACTTCCCCAGCAGCGGCAAGAAGAGTGATAGTTGGTTGAAGAACTCTGGCTCCATCCCACTCGATCTCCGTGCCGATGCGCTCCAATTTGGTTTCTCCTTTGAATTCCCACGGACAAGTGGATCACCGAAGGCAGTTGAAGTCTCAAAGGCTCTTAAGGCATTTGATGATGAGTGGAAATCACTCCGCCTCGAAGAAGAGTATCGATTGGCCTATGTCGCATTTACTCGCGCCCGTCACACCGTCATCGCGACATCCTCGATCTACCGTGATGGCGCAAAGGAGCGGGATCTCTCAGAGATTTATACCTGGGTTAAGGATTACCTCACAGCAAGTGATCCATTGGCGATCCTCGAAGATGCGGTCGATGATGATGGTATTAATCCAGTGATAGCAAATCCCCGAACCGCGCAGTGGCCAGC
>DAINZB010000040.1:3353-5385 GCA_036749135.1 Candidatus Nanopelagicaceae bacterium
GTCTCAGCTCTTCTTACCTTGAAAAGCGATCCGGATTCATTGGCGCTCTCACTTCGTAGGCCAATGCCAAATGTCAGCAATACCTTTGCACAACGTGGAACGCAGTTCCACCAATGGGTCGAACGTTATCTCCAAGTAGCAACGCTCTTTGATGACGATATCTTCGATCCAACACCAGCTACTGATATTCCACTTGAAGAGTTGAAAGAGAAGTGGCTCGCCTCTGCATGGGCGAAGCGTATTCCGGTCGGCGTTGAAATTGGATTTGAGACTCTCGTCGCTGGAGTTGTCGTAAAGGGGCGAATCGACGCTATTTATGAGAACTCCAATGGCACCTTTGAGGTAATCGATTGGAAGACCGGACGTGAGAAGTCCGGGGATGATCTCTCACAGGCTGCGATTCAACTCGCGGTCTATCGCCTCGCCTACGCCAAATTACACGCGCTCGATATCTCGCAGGTAAGCGCTGGCTTCCATTACATCAATGAGAATTCCACAGTTCGACCAGCTGATCTCCTTGATGAGTCAGAGTTGATTGCCCTCGTTGAATCGGTTCCTCTTACTTCTCACTAATCGATCTCTTAGTCGATCCCTTAATCGATCTCGACCCCAATAGGCAGATGATCACTGATCCCAAGAGGCGGGATTTCTAATGGTGAGGAGTGTCGTTCACCAAAGCTGGGAATGTGCGCGGTGATGTAATCGAATTGAATCTTCGCTCCCCATGAAGGGTAGGTATTTCGTTCATTCAATGAGCGCCAGCTCGTGCCTCGAACGGGCAAGGACCAACCGAGATTGAGATCTCCAACAATGAGATGCTCGCCGGGAATCCTCTTCAACCATCGTCGAATCTTCATCAATTGAAAATAATTGACGAATGGAACAAAGGAGAGGTGAGTAACGACAACTGTGAAGCCATTCGCCAACTCTGCAGCGAGCGCTACTCGCGGCTCATCTTTGACATAGATAAATTGAATCTTCTTTCGCGTACCTTCATCGTCACCAGCAGGAATAGCGAGAGGTAATCCCACTCTGCTCCTACCAAGTTCTAACCGATGCCAGGCTGTAACAGGAATCTTCGAGATGAGTCCGATGCCATATAGGGGGAGTTGAGTAGCGGCGCTCTTTTCGGAAGTAATCAGTAGATCATCACCTTGGGAAAGTGATCGCCATTGCTCACCCGGGGTACCAATAACCGTTGGAGCGAATGCCCAATATTTGGCACCCAATCCATCTGCGAGTACTTGAACTTGATCAATCTTCCCAGAGCGTTCTTGGCCATGGTCGACCTCTTGAAGAGCGAGAACCTCAACGCCAGCCGCTGCCAGAGATGTGGCCGCCGTCTCAAGATTTTTCAAGAGCGTCGCAGAACTCTCGAGAGCCGGTGGAATCGACTGCCCATGCAAGATATTCCACGATACGAGCTTCACTCGCTAAGGCTAGTGGCGGACTAGTAGGGTCACCACATGAAGATCCTCAACCTTCCACTTGCCCGAAGTCGCGTCGATCGCGCCGAGCATCTACGCAAAGATCCCATTGCGTTGGAAGCGTTATGGGAGCGAGCAGCAGTTATCCACTTTGATGGCGAGAAATTTCTTACCAGCGGCAGCGCCCTGAAGATGTTGAAGAGCTACGAAGCGCCAGATAATGGTGACGAGTTCTTCTTGGGCCTCGATGGCGAACAGCCTTACTTCCTCTTCATGTCACCGCAGATCTCGGGTGAATCAGAGAATTACAAGACGCTCCGCGAGATGGGGGCGTTACTCGATGATCTCCAGATTGGTCTGGCAGTCCACGCACAAGGGTTAGCAAATTGGCACATCAAGCATCCGCGGTGTTCAGCATGCGGTGCTCCTACAACTCCAACCCTAGGTGGATCAATTCGTCAATGTAGCCATTGCGCCGTTGAACATTATCCACGTACCGATCCAGCGATCATTGTGCTTGTAAAAGATCAGAACGATCGCATCTTGTTAGGACGTCAACGGGTCTGGCCCGAACATCGCTTCTCTACATTTGCTGGTTTTGTTGA
>DAINZB010000040.1:5485-8287 GCA_036749135.1 Candidatus Nanopelagicaceae bacterium
CCGCAATTTGATTCACTCGATCCATCAGCACTTGATTCGTGGCGTAAGTAAATATTTCTCATGCGAGCTGAAGAGATTCTGGTTGGACTCGATCCTGAACAACAGGAGGCAGTTCGAGCTATTCGCGGACCGGTCTGTGTCATTGCCGGTGCAGGTACTGGTAAAACTCGCGTCATTACACATCGCATCGCCTATGCGATCGCTGCTGGTGTAACAGATCAGAGTAAGACTTTGGCGCTGACCTTTACCGCTCGAGCAGCAGGGGAGATGCGCGCCCGACTTCGCGGCTTAGGTGTACCAAATGCTGCGGCGAGAACCTTCCATGCCGCCGCCCTCAAACAACTGATGTACTTCTGGCCCTATTCATTTGGCGGCGCATTTCCTAAATTGCTGACGAGTAAAGCTGGTTTCATGTCAGAGGCGATGGGGCGTAGCGATACCTTCTTAGCCCCTGGTGCAACTACGCTTCGTGAGATATCGAGCGAGATTGAATGGGCGAAGGCGGGAGAGTTTGCTCCTGATCAATATGCGGAGTCGGCAATTGCCGCTGCCCGAACGCTACGTATTCCCAATGGAAAATCAGATCGTGAGAACTTTGCTGAGATTGCAAAGGTCTACGACGCCTATGAGACGCTCAAACAGCAGGAGCGAGTGATCGATTTTGAAGATGTCTTACTTCTGACCGTCGGCATGCTTGAAGAAGATCGAGCTGTTCGAGAGCGGATTCGTGATCAGTATCGATATTTCACAGTCGATGAGTATCAAGATGTCTCTCCACTCCAACAGCGTCTCCTTAATCTGTGGTTAGGCAATAGAGAAGATATTTGTGTTGTTGGTGATGCAGCTCAGACGATCTACTCATTTGCTGGTGCGACGTCATCCTTCTTACTCGGCTTTACTGGTCGATTCCCAGAGGCGAAGGTCGTTCGTCTCACACGTGGCTACCGCTCAACTCCCGAGATAATTCAGATTGCTAATCAGGTCTTAAGTAAGAGCGCCTCTCATTCAGATCAACAACTCGTCTCGATGAATACTCATGGAGCGAATTTCGAACTTGAAAGTTTTAATACGTCGAGTGCAGAGGTTGCCCACGTGGGATCAAGAATTGCTGAGCTTGACCTCAAGAGCGTGAGCGTCGCAATCCTTGCTCGCACCAATCAACAACTTGATCTCTTTGAACGCGACCTTGCCGCTCGCGGTATTGAGACTCAGTTGAAGAGCGCTGAACGCTTCTTCGATCGCGTTGATGTGAGAGATGCAATGCGCGTTATTCGAAGTGCTTCTGTTATTCCTCAGGATGAAAATTGGTTGCGGGATCTTGAATCAGTACTCAGACCCTTTGGCGATGCTGATTACATTCGGGCGCTCATGAGTTTGGCGCAATCGATGCATGCCGATGGCGCACCATCGATGCGCGCATATCTGCGAGAGCTCGAAGATCGTGCCGAGCAGAACAATCCACCAGCTCTTCCCGGAGTTGTGCTCTCTACCTTGCATGCCGCTAAAGGCTTGGAATGGGATCACGTCTTCCTTGTTGGAGTAAATGATGGACTCCTTCCATTCACCTCGGGATCTGCAGATGCGACCCTTGCACCTGCAACCCTTGAGGAGGAGCGGCGCCTCTTCTACGTGGGTCTTACACGTGCCAAGCGCCAGATTCACCTCAGTACCTCAGGCTCACCAAGCCCATTCCTCGCAGGGCTCATCCCTGCCTGATTGCCAGCCTCATCCCTGCCTGATCTCCAGAAAATTAATTACCTTGCGAGCTACTACCGCTCTGCTCTACCCTAAATCCGTGGAGATCGTGATGAGTTCAAGAGCAACGGATGCGGTGCGCGTAGATAGCGCAACTGCAGCCGCTACTTGGCGATCCACTTTCACATCAGCAACCGCATTTACCTATGCCCCTGCCTTTTATGCACCTCGTGCGAATTATGGCAAGAAGCACGGAAGCGGCGGATCCTGGAGGAGTATCGGGTAACCGATAGAACCCACCAGGGGCCGCAGATCCGTAAAGGATATGCGGTCCTTTTTTATTTCTACCCAAGAATCCGAAAACAAATCAGAGAAGAACAAGAGAAAACAAGTGAGAGGAAGTGATCAACGTGAGTGTTCTCTTCAGTGAGCTACTACTCCCAGGATGGGCCGAGGGGAGCGATGCCAAGATTGGTTTAGCATCGGTAACCTCATTAACCGGGGATGGTGATGAGTTCACACTGCCATGTCACACCGCTGACCCTGAGCTCTTCTTCTCCGAGGAGAGCGTGCAGATCGCAATTGCTAAATCGCTCTGCGCAAGTTGCCCAATGCAGCGCGCCTGTTTAGAGGGTGCGATCTCGCGCAGTGAACCAGCTGGCGTATGGGGCGGTGAGCTCTTTGATAATGGGAAGGTCATCGCGGCGAAGCGCGGCGTCGGACGTCCACGCATCCACACTCAGGGTGAAAGTTCCACCTTCGCTCAAGAGGCTGCGCCATTGGTTCAAGCAAGTTGATCACTCGAGAGATATTGCCCTCTTCGCAGCTATTGCTCGCTTCATCTGCATTACTTAGATTATGTGTAAATCGCCAGGCCCAATCGATTACAGATGAAGTGAGCAGGGCGGCGAGCAGCGCAGCAGCTCCTACTGGAAGTTCACCGGGCCCCTTTTCAAGATGACGAGAATAGGTAATGGCCCGCAGATCCTGAGGTAGGGCATCTGCCTTGTGAAGAGCAATGCATTGCAAGCAAGGCCCTAGCCCGGGCGTAATAATGGGGAAAATTTCGATCTCGCTTCCAATCGGATCCCCCAAGGCAATATGCGA
>DAINZB010000040.1:8387-10730 GCA_036749135.1 Candidatus Nanopelagicaceae bacterium
CGATGGTGGTTCACCTTATTTTTTCCTAGATCATCGGTCGTCACACTCAGGCCATTGATATCGCTAATCTCAATCTGCTGCGAAGCATTTCCTTCTAGAAGAAGTGAAACCTGAGGAAAGCCACTTGCGGAGAGAAGCGGTAGAAGATTCCTCGCTACACGTGTGTCGCCAGTGATCATCAGTGAGAGCGAAGCACGCGAGCGCCATTCAGATTCACCGCCATCACCATGTCGTAGTGAGATCAATCTGCACTCAATCTCTTCTCGCTCGTGATTGATGAGATCTCCCGTAATGTGTGCCTGCCTCACGTACTCGCTCCGGCCTTTTATATATGGAGAGGTGAGAAATTCAATGAGACCTAATTCAGATAATTGAATGAGGAGAGACTCTACGTCGGCAGGTCTGCGCGAGGTGTGGGCAGCAATCTCAGAGATAGTAGATCGCCCAGTGCAACTGCGAAGTATTGGCAGATACGGATCTGCTTCAAGCTCATATCCCTCATGTGCGTTACCGATGTAGATAGCACCGCTCTCTCGCGCAATGATCTGTAATGAGGGGCGAATTCGGGGAAAGGTCATCTGCTTCACGCTGCGCAGAATTATCCACCAACAGATTTCTAGGTAGAGCAGAATAAGAATTGTGGGAAATGGCCTTCAAAATGAGAGTTACCGCGCACAGATGAAAACACCCCGCACACTCGACCCCAAGAGGTGAGCGGACGGGGTGTTCTACTCAATACTGATATTGAGCAAGTACTGATTACTCAGTACTGTGAATTATTGCTAGTGAAGAATTAAGCCTTACCCAAGATGCGATTGAGCTTTGTGCCACAGACAGAGCAGATGCCCTGTGCCATACGGCGACCAGAATCAGAGACCTTGATCTCGCCTTCGAAGGCACGCTTCTCTTTGCACTTTACGCAGTAAGCGCCAGAGTTATCTTCAAGCTTTCCTACATATTTCTCGGCCATGGTGACCCTCCTATCGCCGCAGCAACTCGTTGTGATGCTCGAGTGCTTCCCGAGCTGAGCGTGCGTACATGCTGAGGGTACCCTCGAGGCTAGGCGTGTTGGGGGATATCGGATGGGTTCTGGGGATTTTATTCAGGCGAGATTTTGAGGCTGGATCCGCTCAGGCGGGGCGGCGAGCCCTGATTCGAAGCCCTCGAGGAAGGCCTCAGCCCGGGCCAGGTCGGGGTATCGGGAGAGGAGCTCAGCAAAGTCGCTCCCATGGTCTGGGATTCGCAGGTGGATCAACTCGTGAAGAATGACGCAGTCCAGGACATAGGCAGGTGCGCTCGCCAGCCGCTCGGCGATCCGGATAGTGCCATCGACAGTCGTACAACTACCCCAACGCCCCTGCATGCTCCGCCAGGTGATCGCAGAGGGGCGTTCATGGAATTCAGGGAGGTAGGCGGCGAGTAACCGCTGCGCCGCCGTGAGGAGTTCCCCATCGCCGCGCCTGGTCTTCGCCTCACGGGTCAGGACGAGGGCGATCATCTCTGGGATCAGCTCGCGCTCAGCTCGGCGGGATGTCCGGTCAGGAATATGGATCTCGATGACCCCGTTATTGCGGAAGGCACTGACCCCGCGCTTGCGCCTAGCCGATCGAACAACGCGAAATTCAGGAAGGGAAGGCTCTGAGGCGCCCGCCGTGGAGATGGGGCTTGGTCGTGGTGATCTGCTCTTCTGAAAGTTTGCAGTTGCTGGCACGGCGGGGAAGATATCGTCGAAGATCGACTCTTGAAAAAAGTTCTCCACCGACATTTGGAGTTATCCCCTGTTTCTCCACAGAGTTATCAACAAGTTGAAGATAACGATGGAAGATTTTCTCCTACTTATACACAGATTCTTGGGATCTTGATCTCGAGTCGCGAGAATTCCTCGCGAGGAGAGCCATCAGCGATCCATTACCTCAACGTTTACTTCACGCTCTCTGCGGAAACTCTCATCTCAAGAATGAATGTAGCATCGCAATTGTAGATGACCGTTTACGACAATCCTTCAGATGCAACTGGTGCTACTGGTGCAACAGGTGTAACCATGGTCATCTTCTTTGACCCGCCTCAATTGTGGAAAGTTTCCATCTCATCTCCAAATTGCGAGATTGCTGATCCATGAGGCGCTCGTCGCGAGAGCAAAGGCGAGAATCAGTGAGTGAGGATGATTGGCCGGTTAATTGTTGGTGTGTCGATATGAATCTGCATTTGATTTCGCGCGCCATTCAGCATAGTTTTCTCGCACGAAGTCCTCGGATAACCGTTCATTATCAGCAAGGGGAAGGCTGATAAAGAATCGTGCGACCGGGGGCTTCGCTTTTTTGCAGAACCCTCTCCAGAAGTAGA
>DAINZB010000041.1:0-10364 GCA_036749135.1 Candidatus Nanopelagicaceae bacterium
GCCAACAGGGAGAAGAGAGCTAAAAAGGTTAGGATGTAGCCATGATCGATGACGTCTACCAGCGCAATCTCCACCACAAGACCCACAATGCCGGTTGGCTCCGGGCCGCTGTTTTGGGTGCCAATGATGGTTTGGTTGCGACTGCTTCCTTGATGATTGGTATTGCAACCGCGTCACCAAAGGCGAGCCTCACCGTGACAGGTGTTGCTGCGATCGCGGCTGGTGCGATGTCGATGGCTGTTGGCGAGTACATCTCCGTGCAGTCGCAGAGTGACATTGAAGAGAGCGATCGCCTGATGGAGATCGAGCATCTTGCGACCGACCCTGAGGGCGAAGAGGCAGAGCTCGCTCAGATTTATGTTGAGCGTGGTCTATCGATTGAACTCGCTCGTGAGGTCGCTCGAGTAATGCACGAGAAGGATCCGTTAGAAGCGCACCTGCGCGATGAACTCGGACAATTCGAACATACAAAGGCTCGCCCAGTACAGGCGGCAATCGCATCTGCCATTAGCTATACCGCTGGAGGAGTGGTCCCTCTCATTGGCGCGCTCCTCTGGCACTTCTCCCACAAATCATGGGGAATCGTCCTAGCTACCATGCTGGGATTGGCCGGAACTGGCCTGATCAGTTCACGCCTCTCCGGTTCAAAGCTGGGCGTGACTGTCCTTCGCGTCACAATTGGCGGCGGGCTGGGCATGGCTATCACCGCAGGTATTGGATCTTTAGTTCACCTTTCTGGGATCTAATTGGTAGCCTTTCCTACTCGCAGGGCGCCTTCGCTCCGCTAGATTTCAGCACTATCTGGGCCATCGTTGTCCCGACCGTTCACTTAAAGATCAGTTGAACCAGTTCAACAGTGGGAGCGATCGTGACACTTTTTAGTACCTTGCCAGCTGCACAGGGCCTCTACAACCCTGCTGATGAGCATGACGCATGTGGCGTCGCGATGGTTGCTACCCTCAATAAAGTTGCAACACATGAGATTGTCGCGCAGGCGCTCGAAGCGTTGCGCAACCTTGAACACCGTGGCGCAACTGGCGCCGAACCAGATAGTGGTGATGGTGCCGGAATTTTGATTCGCGTCCCTGATGCCTTCTATCGCGAAGTCGCAGGCTTTGAACTTCCACCGGTTGGGCATTACGCAACTGGAGTTGCATTTATCGATCCTAAGTTTTCAAATTACGATGGAATTAAAGAGATTGTTGAAGCAGAGAATGCAACAGTTCTTGGCTGGCGCGAACTCCCTATTGATTCAGCAAAGCTTGGCAAGACCGCACTCTCCGTCATGCCAAAGTTCATGCAGATCTTTATCGCTGGAAATAATGGCGAGTCCGAGTTAGTTCTCGATCGCCTGGCATTTGTTATTCGCAAGCGTATTGAGCATGCCTTCCCGATCTACTTCCCATCATTGTCATCAGCAACGATTGTTTACAAGGGTATGTTGACGACCGGGCAACTTGAAGAGTTCTTCCCAGATCTCTCTGATCCACGTGTTGCATCGCCAATGGCACTCGTTCACTCTCGGTTCTCAACAAATACCTTCCCATCATGGCCACTTGCGCACCCGTATCGCTTCATTGCTCACAATGGTGAGATCAACACCGTGAAGGGCAATCGCAATTGGATGCGTGCGCGTGAGGCACTTCTCTCCAGCGATCTCATCCCAGGAGAGATCAGCCGTATCTTCCCAATTGTTGATGCGCAGGGCAGCGATACTGCTTCATTTGATGAAGTACTTGAGCTTCTCTATTTGGGTGGTCGCTCACTCCCACATGCAATCTTGATGATGATCCCTGAGGCATGGGAGAACCATGCAACAATGTCAAAGCAGAGAAGAGATTTCTACGCTTTCCATGCTTCGATGATGGAACCATGGGATGGTCCAGCGTGTGTGACATTTACTGATGGTCGCCAAGTAGGAGCGGTTCTTGATCGCAATGGATTACGTCCATCGCGATTCTGGGTAACTGATGATGGCCTTGTCGTTTTGGCATCAGAAGTTGGCGTTCTCGATATTCCAGCCGAGAAGATCGTGCGTAAGGGCCGTCTACAGCCTGGTCGCATGTTCTTAGTCGATATTGAGCAAGGTCGGATCATCGAAGATGATGAGATCAAGGATCAACTCGCATCAGCCGCGCCTTATGGCGAATGGATCCAACAAGGTCTCGTGAAACTTTCAGATCTTCCAGCTCGCGAGCACATCATCTATCCGCACTCGTCAGTTGTGCGTCGCCAAAAGGCATTTGGATATACCGAGGAAGAACTACGCATCATTGTTGCCCCCATGGCACGGAATGGCGCAGAGCCTCTCGGCTCTATGGGTACGGATACGCCAATCGCTGCGCTCTCAGATAAGCCACGTCTGCTCTTTGATTACTTCGCTCAACTCTTTGCGCAGGTTACAAACCCACCTCTCGATGCAATTCGTGAAGAATTAGTAACCAGCCTCTCGGGAAGTATCGGACCAGAGCACAATCTCTTAGACCCAGGTCCAGAGTCATGTCGTCAGATCTCACTCGACTTTCCAGTAATCGATAATGATGAACTTGCCAAGATCATTCACGTCAACGTTGATGGTGATCATCCAGGATTCCAATCCCACGTTGTCCGCGGCCTCTTCCCAGCAGCTGGTGGGGGAGAAGCTCTTCGTGCACGTATCGATGAAATCCGCGCAGAGGTATCAGAGGCGATCAAGAATGGTGCTCACATCATCGTTCTCTCAGATCGCGATGGCGATGCTGAAGATGCACCGATTCCATCTCTTCTTCTTACCTCCGCAATCCATCATCACCTTATTCGCGAGAAGACCCGTACCAAGGTCGGTTTGATTGTCGAATCTGGAGAAGTTCGCGAAGTGCACCATGTTGCTCTTCTTATTGGCTTCGGTGCAGCTGCAGTCAATCCATATCTTGCGATGGAATCTGCTGAAGATCTTGTTCGTCAGGGTGTCATCACTGGAATCACTCCGGAGAAGGCAGTGGCTAACCTCATCAAGTCACTCGGCAAGGGTGTCTTGAAGGTTATGTCGAAGATGGGTATTTCAACTATCGCCTCATACACCGGTGCTCAGGTATTTGAAGCGATCGGCCTCTCCCGTGAAGTTGTTGATGAGTACTTCGTTGGCCTGACATCACGCCTTGGCGGAGTTTCTATTGAAACGATCGCCGACGAGACTATTAAGCGCCATCACATCGCTTATCCACCAGGCGGAGAAATCCCTGGTGCAAAGAAACTTCCTATCGGTGGCGAGTATCAGTGGCGCCGTGATGGTGAACCACACCTCTTCGATCCAGAGACAGTCTTTACTCTTCAGCACTCAACACGTGCAAAGCGTTACGACATCTTCAAGAGGTATACCCGCCATATCGACGATCAATCTCAACGTTTGATGACCCTGCGCGGACTCTTCGAATTCAAGGAGGGCATCCGTCCTGCTGTTCCCATTGATCAGGTAGAGCCAGCCTCATCCATCATTAAGCGATTCGCGACTGGTGCGATGTCTTATGGTTCGATCTCACAAGAGGCGCACGAGACTCTTGCAATTGCGATGAATCGCTTGGGCGGTAAGTCCAATACTGGTGAGGGCGGTGAATCACCAGATCGCTTCACACCAGATGCAAATGGCGACCTCCGTCGTTCAGCCGTCAAGCAGGTTGCCTCTGGTCGTTTCGGCGTCACATCTAATTACCTTGTTAATGCCGATGATATTCAGATCAAAATGGCGCAAGGTGCAAAGCCTGGTGAGGGCGGACAGCTCCCTGGAAATAAGGTCTATCCATGGATTGCACAAGTGCGTTATTCAACGCCAGGCGTTGGTCTTATTTCGCCACCTCCGCATCACGATATCTATTCGATTGAGGATCTTGCTCAACTGATCCATGATCTCAAGAATGCGAATCGCAACGCTCGCGTTCACGTCAAGCTTGTAGCTGAAGTTGGAGTAGGAACTGTTGCTGCTGGTGTCTCAAAGGCACATGCAGATGTCGTTCTCATCTCTGGCCATGATGGTGGAACCGGTGCTTCACCGCTCACATCTCTCAAGCATGCTGGCGCTCCATGGGAACTCGGCTTAGCTGAGACTCAACAGACATTGATGCTCAATGGCCTTCGCGATCGCATTGTGGTTCAAGTTGATGGCCAGATGAAGACCGGCCGCGATGTTGTTATCGCAGCGCTCCTTGGTGCAGAAGAGTTTGGCTTTGCTACTGCTCCACTCGTTGTCTCTGGTTGCGTCATGATGCGCGTCTGCCATCTTGATACCTGTCCAGTTGGTGTGGCGACTCAGAATCCAGAACTTCGCGCTCGTTTCTCTGGAAAGCCAGAGTTTGTCGAGACCTTCTTCGAATATATCGCGGAAGAAGTTCGTGAGTGGTTGGCGAAGCTCGGCTTCCGCACTCTCGATGAGGCGATTGGTCAAGTAGAACTTCTCGACACCAAGGCAGCTGTCGATCATTGGAAGGCGAGCGGATTAGATCTCGCTCCACTTCTAGCTGCCCCAGCAAGCATGGCCTATCCAGATCGTAAGAACACCACTGTTCAAGAGCATGGGTTAGATGCTGCGCTTGATAATGAATTGATCAAGCTCTCATCTGATGCACTCATGGATGCAAAGCCAGTCCGACTATCAATCAATGTGCGTAACGTTAATCGCACAGTTGGAACGATGCTCGGCGCAGAACTCACCCGTAAATACGGGGGAGAAGGACTACCTGAGAACACTATCGATATCGCACTTCATGGTGCAGTCGGTCAATCTCTCGGAGCCTTCATTCCGAAGGGTCTCACCTTGCGACTCTACGGTGATGCAAACGATCACGTAGGTAAGGGTCTCTCTGGTGGTCGAGTCATCGTTCGCCAAGATGAGAAGGCAATCGTGAAGTCTGAAGAGAATGTCATTGCCGGAAACGTCATCGGTTACGGTGCGACTAGCGGTGAGATCTTCATTCGAGGCATCGTTGGAGAACGCTTCTGCGTCCGAAACTCTGGCGCAACGGCGATCGTTGAAGGCGTTGGCGATCATGGTTGCGAATATATGACTGGCGGTATTGCAGTTGTCCTTGGCAAGATCGGGCGCAACTTTGCAGCGGGAATGTCTGGCGGTCGTGCCTTCGTTCTTGACCTTGATGCTCGTTTGGTGAATACCGATATGGTCGATGTTCTCTCACTTCCAGCTGATCAAGAGGCCTCGCTCAAGTCACTTCTTGAGCGCTTCTATGCTGATACTGGTTCTGACGTTGCTCATTCTTTGATCTCAGATTGGGATGCACAGAAGAATCGCATCTCACTCGTTATGCCACGTGACTATGCCCGCGTACTTGCGGCGATGGAACGAGCAGAACGAGAAGGTCTTGATGTCAACAAAGTAGTTATGGAGGCGTTGTAAAAATGGCTGATCCAAAGGGTTTTCTCACTACGCCACGCGAAACTCCAAAGCGCCGTCCTGTTGATGTGCGCATTAAGGATTGGAAAGAGGTCTACGAGCCACAACCAATCGCTGATCTACAGAAGCAAGCTGGACGTTGCATGGATTGCGGAATTCCGTTCTGCCACAACGGCTGCCCACTCGGAAATCTCATTCCTGAATGGAATGACCTCATGTGGCGCGGCGAACAACGTGAAGCCATTGATCGCCTCCACGCGACCAACAACTTCCCAGAGTTCACCGGTCGTCTCTGCCCTGCACCATGTGAGACCGCTTGCGTTGTTGGAATCAATGCAGATGCTGTCACCATCAAGCAGGTAGAACTTCGCACCATTGAAGAAGCCTTTGATTCTGGTGCTGTAACTCCACTACCTTCTGAGCGCCTCACTGGAAAGACAGTTGCCGTTATTGGTTCAGGACCTGCAGGTCTTGCCGCCGCTCAACAGTTGACTCGAGCAGGTCACACTGTCGCTGTCTATGAGCGTGCAGATCGAATTGGTGGATTGTTACGTTACGGAATTCCAGAGTTCAAGATGGAGAAGTCAATCGTCGATCGACGCTTGGCGCAGATGGAGGCTGAGGGAACTCGCTTCCGCCCTGGCGTCAATGTCGGCGTCGATATCACTGGCGAACAATTACGATCAAAGTTCGATGCGATTGTTTTGGCAGTTGGATCAACGAATTGGCGTGATCTACAAGCGCCGGGTAGAGAGTTCAAAGGAATTTACCAAGCGATGGAGTATCTCCCTTGGGGAAATAAACAAGGCTTGGGAGAGCTTCAATCTGTTCCACCGATCAATGCCGCTGGAAAACATGTTGTGATCCTTGGTGGTGGCGATACTGGTGCTGACTGTCTCGGAACTGCTATCCGACAGGGTGCAGCAAGTGTGACTCAGTTAGAGATTATGCCTCGCCCAACAGAGGAACGTCCTGACTCACAACCATGGCCAACATATCCAATGATTTATCGCGTGAGCTCTGCACACGAAGAAGCAGGCGAGCGACTTTATGCTGTCTCAACTGAGAAGTTCTTGGGCGATAGCGATGGCAATGTTCGAGCCATTCAACTCGTCGAAACGAAGTTTGTTAACGGTAAATTTGAGAAGGTCGAAGGATCTGAACGTGAGATTCCTGCGGACCTCGTCTTCTTAGCTATGGGATTTGTTGGCCCAGAGAAGAGCGAACTCCTTGCTCAACTTGAAGTCGAACTCGATGAACGCGGAAATATCAAGCGCGATGGTGAATTCGCAACGAACATTGAAGGCGTTTTCGTAGCAGGAGATGCTGGACGTGGCCAATCACTCATTGTTTGGGCTATCGCAGAAGGCCGTAGTTGCGCCTCAGCTGTCGACAATTTCCTTGAGGGATCGACCCAACTTCCATCACCGATCGCGCCAACGACGCGTTCTTTGATGGTCTAATTACCAATAGGTAATGGATTAAGGTTGAACCATGCGTAGAGCGAAAATTGTTTGCACGATGGGTCCAGCAGTTGAGGCCCCTGAAAAAGTAGAAGAACTCATTGCCGCTGGCATGAATATGGCTCGACTCAATCTCTCACATGGGGGATATGAGGAGCATCAGAATCGTCTCGATCGAGTTCGAGCTGCAGCCGCAAAAGCTGGTAAAGCGGTAGCGATTCTTGTCGACCTCCAAGGTCCAAAGATTCGTCTCGCCCGATTCAAAGATGGCCCACACGAACTCTTCCGTGGCGATATCTTCACGATCACGACAGACGAGGTCGAAGGCACAAAGGATCGTTGCGGAACGACCTATAAAGGCCTTCCTGGGGATTGCAAGCCTGGCGATCGCATCTTGATCGATGATGGAAAAGTTTCAGTCGAAGTTATTGAAGTTAAAGGCAATGATGTTGTCACCAAGGTAACTCAACCTGGATTTGTATCGAACAACAAGGGAATAAATCTTCCCGGAGTTGCAGTGTCTGTTCCTGCGATGTCTGAGAAAGATATCGAAGATCTTCGTTGGGGACTTCGTGCCGGTGCCGACTTCATCGCACTCTCATTTGTGCGCAACGCAAAAGATATTGAAGATGTCCATGCCATTATGGATGAGGTTGGAATTCGTCGTCCAGTTATCGCCAAGATTGAGAAGCCACAAGCAGTTGATAATCTCGAAGAGATCGTTGCCGCATTCGATGGCATCATGGTTGCACGCGGTGATCTCGGTGTTGAGATGCCAATTGAAGAGGTTCCCCTCGTTCAGAAGCAATGCATCACACTCAGTCGCGAAGCGGCTAAGCCTGTGATCGTTGCAACCCAGATGCTTGATTCCATGATCACCAACTCTTCGCCAACGCGCGCTGAGGCAACTGACTGTGCTAACGCCGTGCTTGATGGTGCAGATGCGCTTATGCTCTCAGGCGAGACATCTGTTGGCGCCTTTGCTATTGAAGCGGTAAAGACCATGGGTCGAATCATTGAGCGCACTGAAGAGTCGATGCTCGATCGGATTCCAAAGATTCAGGGAGTTCCACACACAAAGGGTGGAGCGATCACGAAAGCGGCTACCGAAATTGGCGCCGTTGTCGGTGCAAAATACCTTGTGGCATTTACTCAGAGCGGTGAGTCTGCTCGTCGCATCTCGCGCTTCCGCTCACCAATCAAGATCCTGGCACTTACCCCAGAGGCACATGTCTACAACCAACTAGCTCTCAGCTGGGGAGTCGAGCCATTGATTATTCCGACGGTCTCCCATACTGATGAGATGGTTAAGCAAGTTGATGCCTTATTGCTCGACTCTGGTCGAGGAACGAAGGGTGAGCCAGTTGTCATCGTGGCGGGCGCTCCTCCAGGAATTCCGGGCTCAACAAATGCGGTTCGCGTTCACATCATCGGCGATGCTGTCGATGGGGTAGCGCCGGCGTATCGGAGCTAAACTCAAAAGCCATTACAAATTGGATCTGACGAGGGTGGGGTTATAAACTCCCACCCTCTTCTTTTTTACACGCCTCGGTACTCCAACGGTAGAGAGGGCGGACTCAAAATCCGCACAGTGTCGGTTCAAATCCGACTCGAGGCACATGTCAGATCACGAAGCTCCACCATCGACGCCATCGAGTGGCGACGTTTCGTTACCGAGCCCTCGTATCTTGGTCGCAGAAGATGAAGCGATCATTCGATTAGATCTTGTCGAGATGCTCACCGAGGCTGGCTATACCGTCGTCGCGCAAGCGACAAATGGCATTGAAGCGATCGCCCTTGCTCAGGAACATAAACCAGATCTAGCAATTCTCGATGTGAAGATGCCAGAGTTGGATGGTATCTCTGCTGCCGAGAAGATCATTGAGATCTCACCAGTCCTCATGTTGACTGCATTTAGTCAGCGAGATTTAGTTGAACGCGCGCGCGATGCCGGAGTTATGGCATATGTCGTGAAGCCATTTGGAATCGCCGATCTCATTCCCGCGATCGAGATTGCCATGAGTCGCCATACCCAGATGAAGAGCCTGGCTGCAGAGGTAGCAGATCTCCACGAACGACTTGAAACTCGCAAGGTGATCGACCGAGCAAAGGGCATCTTGATGGCCGCTCTTAACCTGACTGAGCCAGAGGCCTTCTCATGGATTCAACGCGCAGCGATGGACCGTCGAATCTCGATGAAAGATGTCTCGCTCGCCGTCATCTCGCCTGATGCAGTGCCAGATAGCGCCAAAAAGAGCTGACGTTGGCTACAAGGTGCGAAACCTTTGCAGCTCCCTCAAAATCGAGGGTTTGACCGCACCCGTAATAAAAACGTAATAAAAAAGTGACCTAACACGCGTAAATCTGGTCTCCCCAAGGTTGTCCCTTTCTCCACGCTCGGGCTACCCTTATCCACTCCCTGTCCCGGGAAATTACAGGTTAGTAAGAAAGGTCTACATGAATAAGAAGCTCGTAGGCGGTATCGCAATTGCCGCAGCTGCAGCCCTCTCGTTCGGTGTTGTTTCAACATCAGCAGATGCAGCAACAAAGTCAGTTTCACTCGTATTCCAGGCTCCACTTACTGGTTCAGATGCCCTCACCGGTAGCGACCAGTACAACGGTGCTTTGACTGCGCTTGAGATGTACAACGAATCAAACCCAACAGTTAAGGTGAATATCATCAAGGCTGACGATCAGGGCGATCCAGCAGTTGCTGGTCCTGTATCACAGGGTATTGCTACAAATAAGAATGTTGTTGGAGTTGTTGGACCTGCCTATTCAGGCGCGTCAATCGCTTCATTCCCTGCATACAAGGCAGCGCACATCCCAATGGTCTCAATGTCAGCAACACGCGTGACACTTACAGATCCAAAGGCACGCGACAACGGATTCCCATTCTTCCACCGTATCGTTCCACCAGATTCACTTCAGGGAACATCACTCGTGAAGTGGGCAACTGAGGGCGTTACAGCTCCTAAGGTCTACGTTCTTGACGATCTACAGTCATACTCAACTGGTCTCGTCCAGTACATGGCTCCTCAGCTTAAGGTACAGGGAATCACTCCTGTTGCTTACAGCCACCAGCCAAAGGGCACCACTGATTACACATCAGAGGTTTCAAAGATCAAGGCATCTGGCGCGAACGTAGTTATCTACGCTGGCTACTACCCAGAAGCTGCAGCTCTTGCAAAGGCTCTTAAGCTTGCAAACTACACAGGCGTTCTCGCATCAGGCGATGGCACGCTCAACACTGGTTTTGTTACTGGTGCTGGTGCAGCTGCAGCCGAAGGCGTTCGCCTCACAGCTCCAGATCTACCATTCACACTCGTTGCAAATGCTGCTCAGAAGGCTGCATACACAAAGGCAACTGGTGAGGCTGTAGCTAAGGCAGATTCACACGTCTACGTCGTATCAACCTACGATGCAACAAACGTCTTCTTGACATGCATCAAGGGCGGCGCAACAACTCGCGCAGCAATCCAGAACTGCATTAACAACCAGTCATTCTCAACATTGGCTGG
>DAINZB010000042.1:0-2205 GCA_036749135.1 Candidatus Nanopelagicaceae bacterium
CAACTCCACTGTTGCTGCGAACTCTGATTGATAAAGGCGTTGTTCCACACAATGGTGGATTAGTAACAAAGCTTGCACTGATTGTTGGACTTCTGGCCGTTGCAGATGCTGGAATCAACATGGTGAGCAGGTTCATCTCGGCGCGAATCGGTGAAGGTCTGATTTATGACTTACGCACCCAAGTCTTTGCCCATATCCAAAAGCAATCAATCGCATTCTTTACTCGCACCCAGACGGGAGCACTGATATCGCGTCTCAATTCTGATGTCATTGGCGCTCAGCAAGCATTTACCTCAACACTTTCAGGCGCGGTGAGCAATCTCTTAAGTCTGATTCTTGTAGCTGGAGCAATGTTCACGCTCTCATGGCAGATCACGGTTGTCTCACTCCTCTTACTTCCGGTCTTCCTGATCCCAACAAAATGGCTTGGTCGTCGCTTGCAGGAATACACAAGAAAATCCTTTAATCTCAATGCCGAGATGTCTTCAACAATGACCGAGCGCTTCAATGTATCTGGCGCACTTCTGGTTACCTTATATGGGGACCCAGTTGGCGAACATCAAGAATTCTCCTCGAAAGCGGGCCGCGTGCGCGATATGGGAATTCAAATAGCTGTTCTCAATCGCATCTTCTCTATTGCCCTCTCATCGATCGCTGCAATCGCGACAGCATTTGCTTACGGGATTGGCGGACATCTCGCAATCAACGGATCGATCACCTTGGGAACGCTTTTGGCGATCACCGCCCTCTTAGCTCGCTTATATGGGCCTTTAACAGGACTTTCCAATATCCGCGTTGATGTTATGACTGCCTTGGTCTCGTTTGAGCGAGTCTTCGAAGTTTTGGATCTCGAACCTATGGTTCGAAACAATGCAGATCCGGTCGAATTAAATTCCAGAAAACCGTGTATTGAATTTAGTGGCGTCGGCTTCTCGTATCCAAAAGCGGGTGAGATCTCACTCGCCTCTCTTGAAGGCGTGGCAAAGCCAGAGATCGTTGAATCGGGAGAAGTTCTTCGCAATCTGAATTTCATCGCTGAACCTGGAAGTTTTACCGCGATCGTCGGACCATCAGGAGCCGGAAAGAGCACGATTTCAGGTCTACTTCCACGCCTCTATGACGTCACGCAAGGTTCTATCAAGATTGATGGCATCGATATTAGGGAATACTCTCTTGAATCGCTGCGCTCTCAGATCGGTGTAGTTACGCAAGATTCCCATATGTTCCACGACTCCATCGCAGTAAATCTTCGATATGCCAAGCCAGATGCTTCCCTTGAGGAGATAGTCCAGGCATGCGAGTCTGCTCAAATTTGGAAATTTATCGAGAGCCTTCCCAACGGATTAGAGACAGTCGTGGGCGAACGCGGCCATCGCCTCTCTGGCGGCGAGCGTCAACGTCTTGCTATAGCTCGCCTCCTTTTGAAGGCGCCATCCATTGTCATTCTCGACGAAGCGACCGCACATTTAGATTCTGAGAATGAGGCGCTCGTGCAAGAAGCGTTGAAGAGCGCATTACAAGGGCGAACCAGCATTGTTATTGCACATCGACTATCGACGATTGCGCATGCCGATCAAATATTGGTACTAGAAAATGGCGTGATTGTTGAGTCCGGTAAGCACGAAGACCTAGTGTCTAAGCGCGGTCTTTACTTTGATTTGTACCAGCGCCAATCGCTCTCGCATTAAAGACGGTTGCACGACCGGTAATTGTTTCGCGTCCTGCATTTGCAACCACTACCGCAATATAGGGGAGTACAACAGCTCCAAAGAGAGCGACCCAGCGATAAGGATTTGGTAGTACGACAGCGAGTATGAAGCAGGCAGTTCTGATCATCATGCTGATGAAGTAGCGCTTTGCACGACCACTTTGATCCTGTGTCAAAGGAACTTGTGCATTCGTGATCGAATGAACGCTCTTCTTCTCATTACGGGCCATGTCTCAAGGGTAGGGGAGTTAGCGAATCTCTGCCTGTTGAGCGTCGGTCTTGGGAGTACGCGTGAGTAACGGGTACTTTTGTTCTATGAGTACCGATCAAAAGAGCCCTCGCACCGTATTGGTTACTGGTGGAAACCGTGGAATTGGTCTCGCTATCGCTCGCTCCTTTGAGGCAGCTGGCGATCAGGTCATCATTACACATCGATCAGGAAGCGCTCCCGAGGGGTTATCGGGTGTGATTATGGATGTAACTGATAGCGAGAGTGT
>DAINZB010000042.1:2305-6726 GCA_036749135.1 Candidatus Nanopelagicaceae bacterium
ATGGCCGCCCGCCCACTCTTTGATCAGGAGAAGGGCGCAAGCGTTGTTGGGTTGACCTTCGATGCTCGCTTTGCTTGGCCGAAGTACGACTGGATGGGTGTCGCCAAGGCAGCACTCGAATCCTGTGCGCGCTATCTGGCACGCGACCTCGGAAAAGAGAAGGTGCGCGTCAATATCGTCGCCGCTGGTCCGATCAGAACGATCGCGGCTAAGTCGATCCCTGGTTTTGAAGAGTTTGAAAATGTCTGGAATTCACGTGCACCACTCTCGTGGGATACTTCAGATCCCATCCCGGCTGCTCAAGGCGTCGTTGCTTTGCTCTCCGATTGGTTCCCTAAGACGACTGGGGAGATGGTGCACGTCGATGGTGGCGTACATGCCATTGGCGGCTAAGAAGCCGGTATTCAGCTAGCCCCTCCAGGCTGGCGATTTTCGGGATTTCACCTTTTGCGGGTGCTCCGTTACCCTTATCCCATCAAGTGGAGTTAGCCGCTCCCACCTCACCGACTTCGGTTGGTTGGTCAAGATCGAACTCCTCACTTCGTGAGGGCTTCTACTGCTGGCGTTGCTATGGCGTTGCTATGGTGAGGACTAGGCAGAGATTTTTCCGCGGCGAACCCTGCTTGCTGACAAGAAGCTCACGAATTGAAAGGAAACACTTATCAGCGCCGATCTACGAATCAATGATCGAATTCGCGTCCCACAGGTGCGCTTAATCGGACATGAGGGTGACCAAGTAGGCATTGTCGATATCGATACCGCCCTTGCGATGGCAGATGAAGTTGGACTCGACCTAGTCGAGATCTCTCCAGATGCACAACCTCCAGTCTGCAAAGTGATGGATTTCGGAAAGTACAAGTACGAGATCGCCCAGAAGGCCCGCGAAGCGCGTCAGAACCAGACCCACATTGTGGTGAAGGAGATGCGTCTTGGTTTAAAGATTGAACCACACGATTATGAGACAAAGCGAAATCACATCGAAAAGTTTCTTCGTGCAGGTGACAAGGTAAAGGTAACTGTTCAATTCCGTGGCCGCGAACAGACGAGACCCGAGATGGGTTATCGCTTGCTCATGAAGTTGTCAGAAGAGTTGGTTGAGGTTGCTGCAGTTGAGTTCGCCCCTAAGAAAGAGGGACGTTCAATGACTATGGTGCTTGGACCGTTGGTAAAGAAGGGCTCGATCAAGAAGGCAGCTCCTGCGAAAGCAGAGAAGGTTGCCAAAGTTGAGAGCAAGCCCGCAGAGCCAGCAGTTGAGGCCACTACTGAAGCGGTAGCGGCCGAATAAAGTTTTAGGAAGTACTGAAAAAATTACGGTAATCAAGGAAACGAGGAAGCAATGCCAAAGATGAAGACCCACAGTGGGGCGAAGAAGACCTTCCGCCTTACAGGTACAGGAAAGGTCATGCACGAACGTGCTGGCAAGCGCCACCTTTTGGAGCACAAGTCTTCACGTGTGACTCGTCGCTTGAGCAATGATGCAACAGGTAAGAAGACTGTAACCATGACCGCCAAGCGCATGCTCGGTTTGAAGTAAAGGGGAGTAGAAGATGGCAAGAGTAAAACGTGGTGTCCACGCAGCTAAGAAGCGTCGTACAACCCTCGAGCGTGCATCTGGATACCGTGGACAACGTTCACGTCTATTCATCAAGGCGAAGGAGCAAGTAACTCACTCGCTCGTTTACGCTTTCAATGACCGTAAAGATAAGAAGGGTGACTTCCGTCGCCTCTGGATCCAGCGCATCAATGCTGGTGCACGTGCAAATGGACTCACCTACAACCGCTTTATCCAGGGACTCAATGTCGCTGGTATCGCTGTTGACCGTCGTGTCCTCGCCGAGCTCGCTACCAATGACCCTGCAGCATTTGCAGCGCTCGTTGAAGTTGCTCGTCAGCACGTCGTTAACGCGTAACTAAACCGCGTATATCTAGGTGGTTCACCAAAGAATTACGAGCCCTCACTCGCCCCACGTGGAGCGGGTAAGGGCTCTTTTGGGTTCTCGGGGCAAAAAAATCCGACGGGAAGAATCACTCTTTATTGCTGATGGAATGCAATCACTGCGCAGTGCAATCCAACCAAAGATACCGACTGCTCCGTTGATACAGAAGCTCTATCTCACTGAAGCTGGAGAAGAGAAGGCCCGCCAAGAGTTCGGTGATCAATTAGTGGATGCGCAAGAGATCATCCCAGTCAGCGATACGGTCATGAGCGCGATGGCAGATACTGAATCACCTCAAGGCATTCTTGCACTCTGTAAGTACAAGGCGCTCTCGCTCGATGATTTTTTACGATCGAAGCCAGTTCGCTTGGCATTCTTTTGGCAGATTCAAGATCCGGGAAATGCTGGCACGGCTATTCGCACCGCAGATGCATGTGGATTTGATGGTGTCTTATTCTCTGAAGGAAGCGTCGATATTTACTCACCTAAAGTTGTGAGATCGACCGCTGGTTCGTTGTGGCACATTCCCGTTATTGAAGACCTCGCACTCGCATCGATCACTGCGCTTTCCGGTAACGAGACCGAAGATTCCTTTGAGATTTTTGCCTTCGATGGCACGGGGGAGAGATCGATCTTGGATCTCAACGAGCAGCATCGAATTATCGCCATGTTTGGCAATGAGGCGCGCGGGCTTCCGACACTTCCAGAATCCATTGAGAAGATCAGAATTCCGATGCGCGGTGAGGCGGAGAGCCTCAATGTTGCGAGCGCCGCTGCTATCGCGTTATTCCACTTAGGCGTAGGGCAGAGTCGCTAGACTACGAACCCTTATGAGCATCTCATCAGCTGATATTGATTCGATCACGAGCGCAGCGCTCTCTGCAATTGAGGCAGCCGCTGATCTTGAGGCCTTAAAGGAAGTTCGCATCGCACATGTGGGCGATCGTTCACCGATTGCGCGAGCGAACCAATCGCTGGGTTCCATGGAAGTCTCGGAGCGGGCACAGTTCGGCAAGGTGATAGGCCAAGCAAAATCTTCAATCAATAGCGCCTTCGAATCTCGGCAGCGGGTGTTAGAAGCAGAGCGCGATGCCCGAGTCTTAGTCGAAGAACGAGTGGATGTTTCGATTGCTGCTAAGCGCTCACTTCCAGGTGGACTTCATCCGTTAACGATTCTTACCAATGAAATTTGCGATCTCTTTCTGGGATTGGGTTATCGCGTCGCAGAGGGTCCAGAGCTAGAAGCGGAATGGCTCAACTTCGATGCACTCAATATTCCAGCGGATCACCCCGCTCGCACTATGCAAGATACCTTCTTCATTGAGCCGCTCGATTCACACCTTGTTCTGCGCACTCATACATCACCAGTTCAGATGAGAACCATGTTGGAGCAAGAGCCACCTATCTATGTGATCTGCCCAGGACGCACCTATCGTGCCGATGAACTCGATGCGACCCACACCCCAGTCTTTAGTCAGGTTGAAGGTCTTGTGATCGATAAGGGAATCACGATGGCCGATCTCAAGGGAACACTTGATTACTTTGCACGCGCCATGTTTGGTCCTGATGTGAAGACACGCTTACGTCCATCATTCTTCCCATTCACAGAGCCAAGTGCAGAAGTCGATTTCTACTTCAATGGCCGCTGGGTGGAGTGGGGCGGTTGTGGCATGGTGAATCCAAAGGTCCTACGCGCCGCTGGAATTGATCCCGATGAATATTCTGGCTTTGCTTTTGGTATGGGTCTTGAGCGAACCCTGATGGTTCGACATGGAATAACCGATATGCACGATATTGTTGAAGGCGATATTCGCTTCACCCAGAACTTTGGAAGTGGGTTGCGATGAAGATCCCTCTGAGTTGGTTGCGTGAATTTGCAGAGCTACCAGCAGATTGCACCCCAGAACTTATCGAATCAGCCTTCGTGAAGGTGGGCTTCGAGGTCGAAGAGATCATCCTCCAAGGGTCAGATCTCACTGGACCACTCGTGGTTGCTCGTGTTGAAAGCATTGAGGAACTTACTGAACATAAGAAGCCAATTCGCTACGTCGGCTTGGATTGCGGTGAGGGTTCTACTCGTTATGTCATCTGCGGAGCTCGCAATTTTGAGCAAGGCGATCTCGTTGTAGCAGCCCTTCCTGGCGCGGTATTGCCTGGAGATTTCGCCATCTCTGCTCGTGAAACATACGGAAAGACGAGCAATGGCATGATCTGCTCAGCTCGTGAACTTGGCATCAGCGATGACCACCAGGGAATCATCGTTCTTGATCCAACGAGTGCGACTGTTGGAGAAGATGCCATCGAGTTGCTGCAGATTAACGAGATGATCATTGATGTCGCGGTCAATCCAGATCGTGGCTACGCGCTCTCGGCCCGCGGCTTAGCTCGCGAATTAGCACTCTCGCTAGATGTACCTTTCAATGACCCGGCTGCCCGCGATTACCTCTCTGAGATCTCATCGACTGGTGGAGAACCCATCAATGT
>DAINZB010000042.1:6826-8292 GCA_036749135.1 Candidatus Nanopelagicaceae bacterium
AAGTTTGTCGGAGAAAGTGCTGCTGGATCAGTTCCTGCGAAGAGAACCATTACCTTCAATCCAGCGAAGATCTCTCAACTCATAGGCTTTGATTATTCTGAGGATGAACTTACTTCGCCACTTCTCGCGATTGGCGGTGAAGTTTCCAAGAAGAGTGAAGATTCATGGACATTTACTGTTCCAACCTGGCGACCAGATCTTGAAGTAATCTCGGATCTCGCAGAAGAGATTGCCCGTGTCAATGGGTATGACCTGATTCCATCGAGATTGCCGATCGGCAAGGGTGGAGCTGCGCTTACTCCGATCCAGGAACGAAAGCGTGCAATCGCTTCGATGATGGCCCATCTCGGTTTCTCTGAGGTGTACAACTACCCATTTGTCTCACCTGAGATGGTGAAGACCCTTGGCTTTGTCGGTCCGCGAGCAGCCTCATTTAAGATTGCGAATCCGATGTCGGATGAAGCGCCATTACTGCGCACACATCTTCTTCCGGGGCTTCTTCAAGCACTCTCACGTAATCTCTCTCGCGGCGCTAAAGATGTTGCTCTCTTTGAGATTGGCACAGTCTTTAGAGATGTCAGCGCACTCTCAAAGGTCGGAATAATCTCGACTGCATCACGCCCGAGTGCGGAGACCATCTCTGATATTTATGGAAGCGTTCCAGCTCAGCCTCTCTTTATAGGCGCTGTTGTCTCTGGGTCGCTCGATCGAAAGGGTTGGTGGGGGCAAGGTCGCACCTTTGATTGGAGCGATGCCGTTGCTCTTGCTGAGCGCATCGTCGCCGAGACCGGCAACACAGCGAAGGTTGTTCAATCCGACCTAGCGCCATGGCATCCAGGACGCTGCGCTGAGATTCAAATCAATGGCAAAGCTGTTGCGCATGCAGGCGAGCTCCATCCCCGTGTCCTGGAAGAACTCAATCTGCCACCACGTACCTGTGCTTTTGCGGTCATTCTCTCTGAACTTCCTCACCTTCCTAAGGTGAAGGCTGTGCCAGTTCTTACTATGCCGGCTGCTATTCAAGATATTTCGCTCTTCGTTGATCCTGCGATGCCATCTGCTGATGTTGAAGCGGCGCTTCGCGAAGGGGCGGGAGATCTTCTTGAGTCGATCACCCTCTTTGATCGCTATGAACAGAAGGGGGAGGGGAGAACCTCTCTCGCCTTCTCGATGGTCTTCCGAGCACCAGATCGGACTCTTACCGCTGATGAGGTATCGGCATTTCGTCTTGCAGCTGCAGATGTAGCGGTGAAAAAGTGCGGGGCGACCGTTCGCGAATAGTCGACCTTCCATTATGTATAAATATGCATAATTAAGCATAAATATACATTTTGAGGTACGATATGACCATGAAAATTGGTGTCGTAGGAGCAAGCGGTTACTCGGGTGGCGAAATTCTGCGCCTACTCGCAAGCCACTCTCAATTTAAACCCGAATACATATCGGCAGGCAGCAATGCAGGTGAG
>DAINZB010000042.1:8392-10265 GCA_036749135.1 Candidatus Nanopelagicaceae bacterium
GTGAGTGCGGCGATCGACAATCTTGGAAAAGGTGCAGCATCACAGGCGATTCAGAATGCGAACATCATCTATGGATTGTCTGAAGGCGATGGCTTGAGCGCGATGGGAGTCGCAGGATGAGCAGACTTCCACAAGGGTTCTTGGGCGCAGGAATCTCAGCTGGCATTAAATCGTCGGGTAATCCGGATTTAGCGCTCCTGGTGAACACTGGCCCTTCACATTACGCTGCAGCAGTCTTCACTTCAAACAAGGTCGTCGCTGCACCGGTTACCTGGTCTCGACAGGTTGTCGCCGATAATGAAGTAGCAGCCGTGCTTCTTAATAGTGGTGGCGCAAATGCCTGCACTGGACCTGACGGATTTCTTGATACACATAAGAGCGCCGAGAAGGTTGCGCAAGAGTTGGGAATTTCATCTGCCGATGTCGTCGTATGTTCCACCGGTCTTATTGGTGAGCGATTGCCAATGGATAAACTCTTACATGGAATTGAGGTTGCGAAGGCGAAGCTCTCATCTGAGAGTGCGATCGATTGCGCCACTGCAATCATGACCACCGACTCTCACCCCAAGGTCTTCACAAAGGAGTCCAACGGGATCGCGATCTTTGGAATGGCGAAGGGTGCTGGGATGCTTGCACCATCACTTGCGACGATGCTTTCGGTTATCGCCACTGATGCTGAAGTTTCTTCTTCTGCGCAAGCAATTTTTGAAGAAGTTGTTGCCAAGACATTTAATCGCATCGATTCCGATGGTTGCACATCGACAAACGACACGGTTCTGTTTATGTCATCTGGGGCGAGTGGGAAACAACTTTCAGATACTGAACTCTACGAAATCCTCTTTGAATGTTGTGATTACTTGGCCAAAGAGTTGATTGGCGATGCAGAGGGTCATTCAAAGATCGTCTCAATTACCACGATCAACGCCCAATCTGAGAGTGATGCAGTTGAAGTTGGGCGCTCATGTGCTCGTAATAATCTCCTGAAATGTGCCCTTCATGGAGAGGATCCCAATTGGGGGAGAGTATTAGCCGCTATTGGAACAACCTCAGCAACCTTTGATCCGTACACCATTGATGTCTCACTTAATGGAGTGATGGTCTGTCGGGATAGTGCGCCGGGAGAGGATCGCTCGTTGGTCGATATGAAGGCGAAGGAGATTGAGATCGTGATTGACCTTAAGGCCGGTAGCGAATCAGCGACTATTTGGACGAATGATTTGACGGCGATGTATGTCCATGAGAACAGCGCATATTCATCATGATCGTTGTTAAATATGGTGGGCATGCCCTGCCAAAGGCTGGTGTCCCAGATGAGATGCTCCAGGTCATTGCGAGCTACTACAAGAGCGGCAAAGAGATAGTTCTCGTTCATGGTGGCGGGCCCCAAGTTGATGCCGAGTTGGCGATCCACGGGATTGAGAGCGAGATGGTCTCGGGTTATCGTCGAACTACGCCGGAGATCTTTGAGGTCGTTCAAGCCGTGCTCTCGGGGCAGGTCTGCCGCACTCTCGTCAATCAGTTGATTGGGTATGGGGCGAATGCGGTCGGACTATCGTCCTCTGACGGTGGCTCTATTCGCGCAACGAAGATGGCGCCCGAGGTAAACGGAGCTCCACTCGATATCGGACTCGTCGGGGATATCACCTCTACTGATCCTACGTTCTTGCAATTGCTCCTTTCGCATCGCTATTTGCCAGTTATCTCTCCGGTTGCAGTGAATTCATCCGGACAAGGTTTGAATCTGAATGGCGATCTAGCGGCCGGAGCTATTGCTGGCGCACTCCATGCTGATCAAGTAATTTTCATGACTGATGTAAGCGGTATCTATCGGAATTATCCTGATGTGAATTCAATTATTTCGACATGCACTTCT
>DAINZB010000043.1:0-9919 GCA_036749135.1 Candidatus Nanopelagicaceae bacterium
GTTGCTGCTCGCATGCAGGCCTTTGGAATGGATGTCGTTGCTTACGATCCTTACCTAGCCCCTGCTCGCGCTGCACAGCTCAATGTTCGCCTCGTCGATCTCGATGAGCTCCTTCGTGTCTCAGATTTCATCACGATCCATCTTCCTAAGACAAAAGAGACTGCAAATCTCATTGGAGAAGAAGCGCTCAAGAAGGTAAAGCCAACGGTGCGCATTATCAATGCAGCTCGCGGTGGTGTCCTTGATGAGACTGCTCTTTATAACGCAATTAAGGAAGGCCGCGTTGCCGGCGCTGGGCTCGATGTATTTTCTACTGAGCCATGCACTGACTCACCACTCTTTGAACTCGACGCTGTCGTTGCAACACCTCACCTTGGTGCATCAACTGATGAAGCTCAGGAGCGCGCTGGTATTGCAGTAGCAGTATCAGTCCGTAAGGCACTTGCTGGGGAACTCGTTCCTGATGCAGTCAACGTTAAGGGTGGAGCGATCCACGAAGAGATTCGTCCAAGCCTTCCACTCGTTGAGAAGATGGCACAACTTGCAACAACACTTGGCGGCGAACTGCCCGCAAGTATCAGCGTTCAAGTTCGTGGAGATATCTCTGAATATGACTCAAGCATCTTGGCAACAAGTGCGATTAAGGGTGCGCTCATTGCAACTGGATCTGAGGATGTCACTTATGTGAACGCCCCAGGTCTTGCTGCTGATCGCGGAATCACCGCAACAGTCACAACTGATCCAGAGTCACCGCTCTATCGCAGCATGATCTCATTGCATGCAGCGCTTCCTAATGGCAAGACTGTGGTCGTCGATGGAACTCTTATGGGAATCCGCAAGGTTGAGAAGATCATCGCGATCGATAAGTTCGATCTCGACCTTCCACCAACTGCGAACCTTCTCTTCCTTCGTTACGGCGATCGTCCGGGCGTAGTTGGTAGTGTCGGTAGCGTTCTTGGATCAGCAGGAGTCAATATTGCTGGTATGCAGGTTGCTCGCAATGAAGTCGGTGGCGAAGCGCTGATGGCTATCACCGTAGATTCACCGCTCTCTGCAGAACTCGTCGCTTCCGTTCAGAAAGAGACTGGTGCTGACTTCGTTCGCTCAGTGAACTTGGTTTCGTAATGGCGCATTACAAGTTAGCCGTTATCCCAGGTGATGGCATCGGACCAGAGGTTGTTGCTGAAGGTCTAAAGGTTCTTGACGTTGTTGCTGCAAAGCATGGCCTCACCTTTGATAAGACCGAGTATGAACTCGGTGCCAAGTACTGGCACAAGACAGGGGAGACCCTTCCTGACTCAGTGATGGCCGACCTTGCAAAGGCTGATGTCATCCTCCTTGGTGCAGTTGGCGATCCATCTGTTCCAAGTGGCGTGCTTGAGCGCGGCTTGCTTCTCAAACTTCGCTTCGCTTTCGATCACTACATCAACCTGCGCCCAACAAAGCTCTATCCAGGAGTCGCATCACCACTTCGCGATCCAGGTGACGTTGATTTTGTTGTGGTCCGCGAAGGCACTGAAGGTCCATATATCGGTGCCGGTGGCGTGCTCGCATTTGGAACTGAGAATGAGATCGCAACCGAGGAGAGCATCAACACCCGCCGCGGTGCTGAGCGCACAATTCGTTATGCCTTTGAACGCGCAATGGAACGTCCACGCAAGAAGGTGACACTTGTTCATAAGAACAATGTCTTGACTCGTGCTGGAAATCTCTGGACTCGCGCCTTTAACGATGTCGCAAAGGAGTACCCAGCAATCACGACGGATTACATCCACGTTGACGCTGCGGCTATGTTCTTTGTTACTCAGCCTCATCGCTTCGATGTTGTCGTAACCGATAACCTCTTTGGTGACATCATCACTGATATCGCGGCAGCGATAAGCGGTGGTATTGGTCTGGCAGCTTCAGGCAATATCAATCCAACACGCAAATTCCCATCGATGTTCGAACCGATCCATGGTTCAGCACCAGATATCGCTGGCAAGCAACTTGCCGATCCAACTGCGACGATCTCATCAGTTGCCATGATGTTGACCCATCTTGGACACGATGAAGCGGCAGCAGAGATCGCAGCTGCAGTTACTCGTGATCTTGAAACCCGTGGAAGCGCAAAGCGGAGCACTGCTGAAGTTGGCACTGCAATCGCAGAATCTCTCAAAGGATAGGAAGAACTCGACTCACTATGAAGACCATTCTCACTCCTAACCAAAATCCTGTTAACGATGCCGATCGCACTGCGAAGATCGCTGAAGGCGGATTTGGTAAGCACTACACCGACAATATGGTGATAGCGCATTGGAGTGAAGCCGATGGTTGGAGTGATGCAACGCTGCAGCCATATGGTCCAATTACTTTGGATCCAGCGACTGCCGTCTTCCATTACGGACAAGAGATCTTCGAAGGAATGAAGGCATATAGCCAACCTGATGGCAGCATCAGCCTCTTCCGTCCAGAAGCGAATGCGACTCGGTTTGCTCGAAGTGCGGCACGCTTGGCACTTCCGGAGATGCCAGTTGATTTCTTTGTTAATACGGTAGAAGAGCTCGTGAAACAGGATCGCAAGTGGGTTCCAACAAATGTTGGTGAATCCCTCTATATCCGCCCCTTCATGATCGCTACCGAAGTCGGCTTGGGAGTTCGCCCATCCAACAAGGCGATGTATATGTTGATTGCGACACCAGCATCTGCATACTTCAATCCTTCAAAGGCAGTGACTGTCTGGATCAGCACCGAGTATGTGCGCGCTGCTGCTGGCGGAACTGGTGAGGCAAAGTGCGGCGGAAATTACGCAGCATCTCTCGTAGCCCAGAAGCAGGCAGCTGCTCAAGGTTGCGATCAAGTTGTCTGGCTTGATGCCAATGAGCGCCGATGGGTTGAAGAGATGGGCGGCATGAACCTCTACTTCGTCAAGGGTTCAGGTAAAGATGCAACGATCGTTACTCCAAAGCTCACCGGAACACTTCTTCCAGGAATTACTCGCGATTCGATTTTGACGGTTGCTGCAGATCTTGGCTACAAGGTTGAGGAAGTCATGCTCTCTATCGATGATTGGCGCGATGGCGTTGCATCGGGGGAGATCACTGAGATCTTTGCATGTGGCACAGCTGCGGTTGTCTCACCCATCGGTGCAGCAAAGAGCGCGCATGGCACATGGACTACTGGCGATGGCAATCCCGGTCCTATTACAGGTGAGATCCGCAAGACACTCCTTGGAATTCAACATGGCACAATCGAAGATAAGCACGGCTGGAATAAGCGAGTCTGCTAATGCCAGTATCCGATAACTTTCATATCTACGACACCACTCTTCGCGATGGTGCGCAGCAAGAAGGTCTGAACCTTTCAGTTCACGACAAGATTGCTATTGCACGCCACCTCGATGATCTCGGCGTCGGATTTATCGAAGGCGGATGGCCCGGCGCTAATCCAAAAGATACTGAGTTCTTCGCTCGTGTAGCGAAGGAAGTGAAGTTCAAGAACGCCACCTTTGTCGCCTTCGGTGCGACTCGTCGCCCAGGTGTGAAGGCGGCAGATGATGCACTTCTACGCGCCCTTCAAGATTCACAAGCACCTGCTGTGACTATTGTTGCCAAGAGCCACGATCGCCATGTCGATCTTGCGCTGAAGACCAATCTTGATGAGAACTTAGCGATGATCAAGGATTCGATTGAATTCCTACGCGCTGGTGGGCAACGAGTATTTCTCGATGCAGAGCACTTCTTCGACGGTTATAAGTCGAATCGTGCATATGCACTTGAAATTGTGCGTACCGCAATGACTGCTGGCGCTGATGTAGTGGCGCTCTGCGATACCAATGGTGGAATGCTTCCTGATGAACTCGCCGATGTCGTTCACGATGTCCTTGGCGCGTCATCTGCACGCCTGGGAATTCATTGCCACAACGACACGGGCTGCGCAGTAGCGAACTCACTCGCGGCTGTTGCTGCTGGAGTTACCCATGTTCAAGGAACTCTCAATGGCTATGGTGAGCGAACCGGTAATGCCGATCTCGTCTCAATCATCGCAAACTTAGAATTAAAGAAGAAGCAACCGGTTCTCCCAGAAGGATCTCTCCGTGAAGCCTTCCGTATCTCGCATGCTGTTGCTGAAGTCACCAACGTTGCGCCATCACCACGTCAGCCATATGTAGGCGTATCTGCCTTTGCTCATAAGGCTGGGCTTCATGCTTCAGCGATCAAGGTTGATCCGATGCTCTATCAACATGAGAACCCAGAGTCAGTCGGAAACGATATGCGCATGCTCGTCTCTGAGATGGCAGGGCGTGCATCGATCGAACTTAAATCTCGCGAACTTGGTATCGATCTCTCAGATAATAAAGAGGTTGTCACAAAGGTTGTTGAGCGCGTTAAAGAGATGGAATCTCGCGGATTCACTTTCGAAGCTGCCGATGCCTCCTTCGAACTCTTGCTCCGTGAAGAACTTGATGGCAAGCGCGCGCAGTTCTTTACGATCGATGATTGGGCAACCACAGTCAATCGCAATGACTCTGATGAGGTCTCATCACAAGCGACAGTAACTATTACTGCGCTAGGGGAGCGGATCGTTGCAACCGGTACCGGAAATGGCCCAGTTAACGCGATTGATAACGCCCTTCGATCTGGACTCGCCAAGTTCTATCCAGAGTTGTCCAAGCTCGAACTTACCGATTACAAGGTTCGTATCCTTGAAGGTCGCCTGGGAACAGGTGCTGTGACTCGCGTACTCGTTGAGACCAGTGATGGCGTTGGCGAATGGAGCACGATTGGCGTTCACGAGAATGTGATTGCCGCATCGGCGATGGCTTTAGAAGATGCCGTCACCTTCGGATTACTCCGTCAGGGACGTAAGCCAGAGTAGTCTGACTCTTATGTCAGCAGAATTGATTGCCCAATACGAGGAGCATCTTGCTCTTGTGCGCAATCTTGCTGATAACTCAATCCGGGGATATGTCAGCGATCTTGAATCATTTCTCGCTCATATCGAGAAGTTGGGTGTTACTGAATTCCACGAATTAACAATCTCTCATATTCGATCCTGGCTCGCTGAGCTCACTGATAAGGGTGCTGTTCGATCAACGATCGCGCGCCGAATCGTCTCGATTCGCGCCTTTACATATTGGGGTGCAAGCCAAGGGTGGCTGAAGGAAGATATTGGCCAAGCACTTGCCATCCCGAAAGCGCATAGAACTCTTCCTGATGTTTTGGATCTCGCCGATACCGAGATCGTTCTCGAATCGATGGCGCAACGAGCAGGGGAAGAGCCCACTGCGCTCAATATCCGCGACCTGGCGATGATCGAAGTTCTCTACGCTTCTGGAATCCGCGTCTCAGAACTCTGCGGTCTCGATGCATCAGGTATCGATACCAATCGCAATACCCTGCAGGTCATCGGTAAAGGCGATAAGGAGCGAACCGTTCCACTCGGGATTCCCGCGATGAAGGCGTTGCAGAACTACATCGTGACCGCACGCCCTCAGTTGGTCAATGAGAAATCCGGTAACGCAATCTTCTTAGGTTCACGTGGCAAGCGCATCGATCAACGAACGGTGCGCGAGGTTGTTTACAGCGCGATGTCAGCAGTTGGTTCGACGATGGGCCCTCATGGATTGCGCCACACAGCTGCTACCCATTTATTGGAAGGCGGCGCGGATCTGCGCACCGTTCAGGAGATCTTGGGACATTCCTCGCTAGCCACGACCCAGATCTACACCCATGTTTCGCCGGAGCGGTTACAGAAGGCTTACCAGCAGGCCCACCCTCGGGCTTAGCAGCAGAGGGAAGGGCTAAGGCCAGGACCAGTAGCAGTCCGACTCCTGCGCTCGCTATCTCAATCTTGTTGATCTCATTCATGGCCAAACCATCGCGGTTTGACCTCCCTCCCGCATGGGCAGAGGGGCTTACTGTGGAAATTAGGGCCCTGTGGGTCAGTTAGACTTCCACCAGCAGATCATCCAGAAATGGGAGATCTGACTTCACGCATCTGACTTGCTTCGGCAAGTAACCATTTCGGTCGTATCGAACCTGATACGTCGGTGTCCAGATGCTAGGGAGCTAACAAATTGTTAGCTCGTCAACCGAGTGCGTGCGCTACTGCATGCAATAAAGGAGTATGCCGTCATGGCAGTTGTAACAATGCGAGAACTCCTCGACAGCGGAGTCCACTTCGGACACCAGACTCGTCGATGGAACCCAAAGATGAAGCGCTTTATTTTTGCAGAGCGCAATGGCATCTACATCATCGATATCCAGCAGTCACTTGCACTCATTGATAGTGCTTATGACTTCATCAAGGACACAGTTGCTAAGGGTGGCCACATTCTCTTTGTGGGCACAAAGAAGCAAGCACACCAGCCAATCATTGAACAAGCAGCTCGCGTAGGCATGCCTTACGTTACAGAGCGCTGGCTCGGTGGAATGCTCACTAACTTCCCAACCGTCTACAAGCGTATTCAGCGTCTCAAGGAGCTCGAAGAGCTCGAGACCAAGAACGATCTCGTTCTTACAAAGAAGGAACTTCTTGTTCTCCGTCGCGAGCGCGAGAAGCTCACGAAGAACCTCGAAGGTATCCGCAACATGACCAAGTTGCCTTCAGCAATCTGGGTAGTCGATACCAAGAAGGAGCACCTTGCAGTTCAGGAAGCTCACAAGCTCGGTATTCCAGTTGTTGCAATCTTGGATACAAACTGCGATCCAGATGAAGTTGATTACAAGATTCCAGGTAATGACGATGCAATCCGTTCAATCGGTTTGTTGACTCGCGTTATTGCTGATGCAGCAGTTGCAGGTCTTGCAGCTCGCTCAGCAGCAGGCGCAGCAGTTGCCGATAAGGCTCCAGCAGCAGATGCAGCGATTGCAGAAGTTGAGAGCGCAATGATTGAAGCTGCAGCGCCAGCTACCGAAACCGCAACCGAAAAAGTAGGGGAATAATCAATTGGCTTACACAGCAGAAGATGTAAAGAAGCTTCGCGAAGCAACTGCAGCAGGCATGCTTGATTGCAAGAAGGCGCTCGATGAAGCAAATGGCGATTTCGATAAAGCCGTTGAGATCATCCGCGTTAAGGGTTTGAAGGGCGTCACCAAGCGTGAAGGCCGCACAACCTCAAATGGTCTCGTTGTTGCACGTGCATCAGGCAACCTCGGAGTAATGCTCGAACTTAACTGCGAAACAGATTTCGTAGCGAAGGGTGAGCGCTTCCAGGAACTCGCTGATGAACTTATCGCACACCTCGAAGCATCAAAGGTTGCTGACCTTGCTGCATTCCTCGAGTCAAAGCTTCCAACAGGTAAGACTGTTCAGGAGCGCATTGATGAAGGTAATGCAACACTCGGTGAGAAGATTGAGATCCGTCGCGTCGTTGTACTCGATGGTTCACCAGTCGCTCTCTACTTGCACCGCACAAGCCCTGACCTACCACCACAGCTTGGTGTCTTAGTTCAGCTCGCATCAGATGCACTTGAAGCAGGTAAGGATGTTGCACAGCACATCGCAGCCTTCGCTCCACAGTACGTCCGCCGTGAGGATATTCCTGCCGATGCGATCGAGTCAGAGCGTCGTATCGCTGAAGAGACTGCCCGCGCTGAAGGTAAGCCAGAGGCATCACTTTCTAAGATCGTTGAAGGTCGCGTGACTGGATTCGTCAAGGAAGTCTCTCTCCTCGAGCAGGCATTCGCAAAGGATGCAAAGAAGACCGTTCAGCAGATCCTCGATGAGGCAAAGACTGCTGTTTCGGCGTTTCACCGTTTCAAGGTTGGACAGTAAACCCTTAAACTGGGGTAAGTAGTACAGCCAGATATTCAAGCGAAAGGAGCACCCTCGATGGCCCGCAGTGGTTATAAGAGAGTGCTCCTTAAGCTTTCTGGTGAGGTATTTGGCGGCGAGAAGGGCATCGGTGTTGATCCCGATGTTGTAGCCGATATCGCAAAGCAGATCGCCGATGTTGTTAATTCTGGAACTCAGATTGCGATCGTTGTCGGCGGCGGAAATTACTTCCGTGGCGCTGAACTCCAACAACTAGGTATGGATCGCGCACGTGCCGATTACATGGGCATGCTCGGTACCGTCATGAACTGCCTCGCACTCCAAGACTTCCTTGAAAAAGCCGGGATTCAAACCCGCGTGCAGACCGCCATCACCATGGGTCAGGTCGCAGAGCCTTACATTCCGCTCCGTGCCATCCGCCACCTTGAGAAGAATCGCGTTGTGATCTTCGGTGCAGGTGCAGGAATGCCATTCTTCACAACGGATACCGTTGCTGCACAGCGCGCACTCGAAATTCACGCAGATGCACTTCTCCTCGCCAAGAGCGGCGTCGATGGTGTCTATACCGCGGATCCAAAGAAGGATCCCTCTGCGACAAAGTACGACTCAATTAGCTTTGATGAAGTTATTGCGAAATCCCTTGCGGTTGCAGATGCCGCCGCCTTCAGCCTCTGCCGCGAAAACAATCTTCCTATCGTGGTCTTCGATCTTAAGAACAACGGCAATATCGGTCGCGCTGTTCGTGGCGATGCGATCGGAACTCTCGTCTCTTCTAGCAAGTAATCAGTACTACCAAACTCTTAACGTGAGGAAATGAAATGCCTGATCTGAATGAAATCCTCGTCGATGCCTCAGCGAAGATGGCGAAGGCGATCGAGGTAGCGAAAGAGGACTTTGGTGCGATCCGTACTGGGCGCGCTCACCCAGGCATGTTCTCGAAGATCATGGTTGATTACTACGGCACGCTCACACCATTGGCACAACTCGCATCCTTCCAAGTGCCAGAAGCGCGTATGGCGCTCGTTTCACCATATGACAAGAGCGCAATGGGGCTCATTGAGCGCGCAATCCGTGAATCTGATCTCGGCGTAAACCCAGCAACAGATGGCGCAGTCATCCGTGTTAACTTCCCACAACTCACTGAAGAGCGCCGCAAGGATTACATCAAGGTTGCTCGCGGCAAGGCTGAAGATTCAAAGATCTCGATCCGCAATATTCGTCGCGCAGCGATGGATCTCATGGCGAAGATGGAGAAGGATGGCGATGTCGGCAAAGACGATATTGCTCGCTCCGAGAAGGATCTTGAGAAGATCACAACTGAGCATGTCAATGAGATCGATAAGCTCTTAAAGCATAAAGAGACTGAACTTCTCGAAGTCTAAAATGGAAGATATTCATTCGATCCAGAACGCGATCAATAAGAGAGCTGGCAGAAATCTAGGCTCATCAATATTGGTCTCAGCGACGATCATCGCACTCGTCTTTGGATCTCTTGCTATCAATCCAGCGATCTTTGCCGTTCTCGTTGCGATCGCGTTGATGATTGCAATTCGTGAACTCAATCATGCATACCGGACCGGCGGGGTATCGATCCCTGATTGGCTCCTCGTGGCATCTGTGCCCATCACAATCGGTGCAGCATGGTTTGGCAAAGTCTCCTTACTTGCAGTCGCTCTCGCATTCGTCACCACCAATGTCATGGTGATCTTGATGTTCCTCAATCCAGCTGACTTTGTGAAACGGTCAACCGCTGCAGTCTTTGCAATCTTCTATATCCCATTCCTTGGTGGCTTCCTCGTACTACTTGCACATCACGATAATTCAGTCGCGCGTATCTTGACCCTTGTTGTGCTTACGAGTTGCAATGACACCTTTGCTTATCTCTCGGGTGTGCTCTTCGGAAAACATCCACTTGCGCCACATATCAGCCCAAAGAAGACTTGGGAAGGCTTGATTGGTTCAGTCGCCGCGACAACGGTTGGCGCTTCACTCGTCTTCCATTTCGCACTTCATCGCCATTGGTGGCTTGGTGCGCTGATCGGTTTAATGGCAGTGGCAACTGCTACCTGCGGCGACCTCATTGAATCTGCGATGAAGCGAGATCTCCACATCAAAGATATGAGTAACTTCTTACCGGGCCATGGCGGAATCCTCGATCGCC